>NCDQ01000178.1 GCA_002280275.1 Caulobacter vibrioides
TGGCCCAGATGCCCGCCGGCCGGCCCGCGCGCGCCGCCTCAGCCTCCAGCGCGATCATCCGCAGGAGATCGGGCTTCAGCGTCTGGGGCGAGAACGACAGCTTCTCCAGCCTTCCTGGCTGAGCGTAGCCGGTGATGAAGTTGAACAGCTTGCCGCCGTCACGCCCCAGGGCCGGGTCGCAGGTGAACAAGCTAAGGTCGGTATAAACCCGCGCCGTCTGCGGGTGATAGTTGCCGGTGCCATAGTGGCAGTAGGTCCGTAGGGCCTCGCCCTCGCGGCGCACCACCACCGACAGCTTGGCGTGGGTCTTCCAGTCGACGAAGCCGAACACCACGTGCACGCCCGCCCGCTCCAGGTCGCGCGCCCATTTGAGGTTATTTTCCTCGTCAAACCGCGCCTTGATCTCGACCAGGGCCGTGACGTTCTTGCCGTTGTCGGCCGCCTCGATCAGGGCCGCCACGATCGGGCTGTCCTTGGAGGTGCGATAGAGGGTCTGCTTGATCGCCAGCACGTTGGGATCGCGCGCGGCCTGACGCAGGAACTGCACCACCACGTCGAAGCTCTCGAACGGGTGGTGGACCAGGATGTCCTTCTCGCGGATCGCCGCGAAGCAGTCGCCGCCGTGGTCGCGGATGCGCTCGGGGAAGCGGGCGTTGAAGGGCGGGAACTTCAGGTCCGGACGGTCCGGCGGGATCAGCTCGCTCATCTGGGCCAAACCGAGCTTGCCGTCGACCAGCACCACGTCCTCGGGCTCGGCGCGCAGGCCCTCGGTGATGAACGCGCGCAGGTCGGCCGGCATGGTGGTCTGGATCTTGACCCGCACCACCTGGCCCAGGCGCCGCTTCTTCAGCCGCGCCTCGAACTCGCGCACCAGGTCTTCGGCCTCTTCCTCGATCTCCAGGTCGCTGTCGCGGATCAGGCGGAACAGACCCCGGCCCTCGACCTCGTAGCCGGGGAACAGGTGCTCCAGGAAGAGGATGATCAGGCTCTCCAGGGCCACGATCTTGCGCTGGCGCTTGCGCCCGCGCGAGACCACCGAGGACAGCTCCCAGAACCGCCGCACCTGCGAGGGGATCGGGGCCAGGGCGTACAGGTGTTTGTCGTCGGCGATGCGCCGCAGCTTCAGCGCCAGGCAGAAGCCCAGGTTCGGGATGAACGGGAACGGGTGGGCCGGATCGATCGCCAGCGGCGTCATCACCGGGAAAATCTGGTTGAGGAACATCTCCTCGGCGCGCTTGCGGTCCTCGCCCTCGATGTCCTTGGCGTCGAGGAGCTTGAGGCCCTCGTCCCACAGCTCCGTGCGCACCTGGCGCCAGATCGTCTGCTGGGCGGCCATCAGCTCGGCGGCCGAGGCGTTGATGCGGTTCAGCTGCTCGCCCGGGGTGAGGCCGTCCTGGCTGACCACCCGCACGCCCTCGCGCACCTGCCCTTTGAGGCCGGCCACGCGCACCATGTAGAATTCGTCGAGGTTGTTGGCGCTGATCGACAGGAACCTTAAGCGCTCCAGCAGCGGGTGGCGCGGATTGGAGCTCTCCTCCAGAACCCGCTGGTTGAAGGCCAGCCACGACAGCTCGCGATTGAAGAACCGCTCGGGCGAGCCCATCAGCTCGGGATCCAGCGACAGCCCGCTGGCGGGGACTTCGGCGTTGGCGGCGATCGGCAGGGCGTTGGTCATGATACCTAATATATAGGCGAACTTTGTTCCGTCATGGTGAACATGGTGGATGACGCGGTGAAGACAGCGCGTGTTTCCTTCTCCCCCTGCGGGAGAAGGTGGCGCGACAGCGCCGGATGAGGGGTTTCTCTGTGTTCGGCGGAAAGGGCTTTCGACCCCTCATCCGACCCGCTTCGCGGGCCACCTTCTCCCACAAGGGGAGAAGGGATTTTCACCCCGCCTCATCCTCCCCCTCGAACCCCTCCAGCACCTCGCGCGCCAGGGCCTTGTTCAGCTCGCGCCGGCGCGCGGCGGCTTCCTCGTCCAGCAGGTCCGCCGCGGCGATGGCTTCGGCGGCCGAGCGGGGCAGGCGAGCGACGAGGTAGGGATAGAGGTCCGGCTCGGGCTTCAACAGCCGCTGGGCGAAGGCGCGCCGCAGCACCGCCTCCAGCACCCCATCGTCGGGCTCGTCGAGGGCCGCCACCGACAGGGCGTTCAGCCGCGAGCGCAGGTCCGGCACCGCCGTCTCCCAGGCCAGGGGCGCGACCCGGCCGGTCAGCAGCACGGTCCCGCCGTCCACCCCGGCCATGTTGAGAAGATGAAACAGCGCCTCGTCGCTCAGCGCGCCGCCCTGCGCGCGGCGGTCGGCGTCCTCGACCAGCACCGCCCGGCCGCGCAGGGCCGCCAGGTCCAGCGGCGCGGCGGCCGGATCGGCCGCGTCCACCACCACGGCCCCGACCTCATCGGCCCAGGCCCGCGCCAGATGCGTCTTGCCGCTGCCCGCCGGACCCACCAGGGCCAGCCGCCCCTCCGGCCAGGCCGGCCACGCATCGACCCGCGCCACCGCCTCGGCGTTGACCGACGAGACGGCGAAGTCCTCCCGGCCATAGCTGGGGGTGAGGGACAGCGGCAGTCGAAACTGGTTGGACAAGCCCTTGGGGTCCGGCGTGGTGAACGTCAGGCCAAGGATATAGGCCGCTTCGGCGGAGCGGGGGAGGTGGCGGGGCTGGGGATGATGGGGATGGAAGGCGAGGGGGTGTGGATGGGGCAACCAATTGCCGACTGATGGAGACAGCGCCGCTCTTGCGCACTAACATCGATTCAACTTGGCTGCTTCGCTGGCTGAAGGCGCAACCATGCTCACTAGTGTTCAAATAAAAGATTTTAAGAGTTATAAATCGGCAACTCTTAGGCTGGCGCCATTGACTGTTCTTATTGGCGCAAATGCGTCAGGTAAGAGTAATGCGATTGAGGCTCTTCGGCTCCTATCTTGGGTGGCGCAGGGTAATAGGCTGAGCGCGATCAGATACGCTGTGTATGAAGGCGATGGCGCTGTGAGGGGAACCACCTCCACGCTAGCGCGGCGCGGCGCAAGCAAATTTACACTAGGCGCAAACATAAGCGACCCTGCGTGGTCTCAATACAGTATATCTTTGTCCAGGACGTCTGATGACGAGCTTCATATATCTGATGAGCGAGTAACTGGTGCTGCGTCATCCGTTCCATTGTACGAGGTTGTGAGCAGTAGTCCAGGCGCAGGTAGCGATCTCCGGGTGGCTTACAACAATTTTGCTAGAGGAGGGCGTAAGCCTCAAGTTACCTGCAACGATCAGATGGCAATTCTGTTGCAGATGCAGAGTGCTGCAAGATTTGAGGCGGGGCACAAGGTTGCCCAGAACAGCATCCCCAGAGTCTGCGAGATGTTTCAGGAGCAGCTTGGAGGTATGTTATTTCTGGATCCGCAGCCGTCTGCAATGAGGGATTATAGCTTCAAGTCCGAAGTTCGACTAAAGGGAAATGGTGCTAATTTATCTGGCGTCCTATTCAATTTATGTAAAACGGAATCTGGTAAGGAAAAGGTTCTTAATCTTATAAAGAGTCTTCCTGAGCAAGACATTAGTGATATAGAGTTTATTGAAACGCCTCGTGGGGAGGTCATGGTCTCGCTCAGCGAGACGTTTGGCGATAGCCGGGAAAAATTTGACGCAACGTTGCTTTCTGACGGAACGTTGCGGGTACTGTCGATTGCGGCTGCTATCCTGTCAGCGCCAGAGGGGTCTCTTGTGGTTGTCGAGGAAATCGACAATGGCGTGCATCCGAGCCGCGCCGCCATGCTTCTGAATAGTGTTTCCGCAATAGCGAAGTCCCGAAAACTTAGTGTTTTGATCAGTAGTCACAATCCGGCTATGCTTGACGCGCTGCCTGATGACGCCGTCCCGAACGTTGTGTTCTGCTATCGTGATAATATAAAAGGAGGGAGTCAACTAGTCAGGCTTAGTGATATTCCAGACTATCCTCAGTTGATTGCTCAAGGTTCTGTGGGCCATCTTATGACGAATGGTCTTATGGATCGATTCGTGAAGTATCATCCCGGACCGGCTAGGCGGCGCGAGGTTGCCCAACGCTGGATAGAACAGCTGAGAGCGGGAAAATGAGGACAGTCATCCTCGTTGATACCTGCATCTTTTTGAATGTTTTGGATGTGCCCGCATTCAATCAAGATCGAGATGCAACGCTAACTAAATTGGGCCAGTTAGCCCGAAGTGACGCTAATCTCCTTCTGCCATTCGCAGCAATTGTTGAGACAGGAAATCACATTGCGCAGCTTGCAGATGGCAATCAACGCAGGGTCTATGCGTTGAAGTTTGTGCGGCAGGTGCAGGCCGCAATCGCTGGCGAAGCCCCTTGGACGCCTACACAGAGCGTAGATACTGAGACGGTAGGCTCATGGCTGAATGAGTTTCCAGATCATGCCATGCGAGGAATAGGACTAGGCGACCTTAGTATCATAAAGGAGTGGGAGGCAGCCTGTAAGAGGCACCCAAACTATCGGGTTTATATATGGTCCCTTGATGGAGGCCTGACTGGCTATGATAGGGCAGCCCGGATAATATGATAGTATTGTATTAGAAGGGCAATGAATTCCTACAACGGTTTAACTCTGTAGCAATCGTTGAACCTATGCGCATGGAATGATCGCGTGATACTAGCTTAACTGTGAACGGTCTGCGTGCACGCCTAGTTCTCTCCACGGCTGCAGCCGTGGAGAACTGACCAAGGCAGTCCGCCGACACCGCCCGTCGGGCGGCCACGCGGAGCTTCGTCCTTGAGTGACTTGGACAGCCCTGCGATCGTCTCGCCGTGAGATATAAGGCGGGCTCCCTTCGTCGGGGCGGTCGTTGCGCGAAATCCCTCTCTCTTTGAGAGAGGGAGGGGCCCAAGCGGAGCTTGGGAGGGTGAGTGGTTACACCCTTGGCCGGCGCGCCGGCGCGTCGTTCTTTCCGGCGCCTGGATCGTTCTTGGGCTTCGCCGACCCACTCACCCTCCCACCGCTTCGCGGCGGGCCAATCCCTCTCTCCATGAGAGAGGGATTTATGACTGCGTTCGCCGGGGAGGTCGGTTGGTGAGTGGACGTCGCGAAAACCCTTCTGCCCTTGCGGGAGAAGGTGGCGCGAGAGCGCCGGATGAGGGGTTTCTGGGCGGCTCAGCTTCGGCGAGCAGGCGAGGGCGGCGCCAAACCCCTCTCTCTTTGAGAGAGGGAGGGGCCCAAGCGGAGCTTGGGAGGGTGAGTGGTTACA
>NCDQ01000664.1 GCA_002280275.1 Caulobacter vibrioides
AGCGCGGCGACGGTGATCTGTCTCATGGCACGCGGCCTATTGCTCCACAGGGGCCAAGTCTAGCTTGAATGATCGGCGATGATCTTCCACCCGCCCGCCTCTTTCTGGAGAACGAGGCTGGTAGGGCCGGAGGCCATTTTGCCGTCGGGATAGGCGAGCGTGTAGCGCCCGATATAGAGCGCGTGTTCCGCATCCAGCAGCCGGAAATCCAGCGTTTCGAGGCTCAGCGCACCGCGCGTGGCGGGATTGGCGAAGTCGTATTTCGTCGAATAACGCCCGGCCAGCGCCTTGCGCCCGCGCAGCAGCCCTTCGGTGGTGACGTAGCTGGCCTGCGGGTCTTCCGAATAGACGCCGATGAAACGGTCGAGATTGCCGCTGTTCCAGCCCGCCGTGCTTTCCGCCAGCGCGGCGAGCACGGCCTGTTTCTCCATTTCCGTCGCGGGTGGCTGCTTGGCCACCTGGCAGGCGGAAAGCGAAAGGGCGGCACACAGGATCAAAGCGGCACGAATCACGGCATTCCCCCCGGATTGAAACGCACCGCGATAGTAGCGCGCGGCGCGGGGCTGTCCAAGCGAACTCCCCGCGCCATGCGGAATCAGGGACGTTTGCGGAAAATCATCGTCATCCGGTCGCTCTCGCCGATCGCATCCACCTTGGCGCGCTTGGCATCGTCGGCCCCGGCATAGGTGGGCGGCAATTCCCATACGCCGATCTGCCAGTCGGTCGGGTCCTTGGGATTGGCGTTGATCTCGCTCTTGGCGACTAGGTCGAAGCCGCTGGCGGCGAACAGGGCGATCACGTCGCTCTCGCGCATATAGCCCTTGTTCCCGTCGCTCCGTTCGAAGGGGACGTTTTCGGCCACGCGGTGGTCGGTCATGCCGATCAACCCGCCGGGCTTCAGCATCTTGCGCATGATCGCCAGATCGCGCCGCAGCCAGTCGAAGCGGAACATGTTGTGCACTTCGCGGAAGATCAGCACCCGGTCCACCGTACCGTCCAGCCCTTCGGGCACGGCATTGACGTTGAAGCCCGATACTTTCGCATCGTTCGACCCGGCCCATTTCGCATGTTCGGCGGCGAGCTTGCCGGCGACATCGTCATAGGTGTTCTTCATATAGCCGGTCTGGTTCGAGACATCGGGGTTCATGCCG
>NCDQ01000665.1 GCA_002280275.1 Caulobacter vibrioides
AGACCAGGTCGCTCTTGAGGCCTGGGCGGCGCAGGACCCCCGCCGCGCGGGCGCCTACGCCAAGGCCCTGGCTGTCAGCTCCCACCTGGATCGCGCCGCTGGTCTGGGGGTCGGCTTCGCGCCCGCCTCGCACCCCGCCGCCAAGGCCGCCGACCGCCGCCGCCTGCTGACGGCCGGCGGACTTCTGGCCGCTGCGTCCGTCGTCGGGGCCGTCAGCTATGGCGCTCTAAGCCTCAAGGGCCGGGTCGCCACCGCCAAGGGCGACATCCGTCGCGCCCCGCTGGCGGATGGCTCGGCCGTGACCCTGAACACGGACACCGCCATCCGGGCGGCCTTCGACGGCAAGATGCGACGGGTCGATTTGCTCCGCGGCGAGGCGCTGTTCGACGTCGCCAAGGATCCGGCCCGCCCCTTCGTGGTGGTAGCCGGCGACGTGCGGGTACGCGCGGTCGGCACCAGCTTCACGGTGCGCGCTCATGCCGACGGCCAAGTTGGCGTGGTTGTCCGCGAGGGCGTGGTCGAGATCTGGCGCGGGGCGGAGGGCAAGCCCGTTCGCCTGACCGCCGAGCATGCGGTGCAAGTGGCCAGCGCCGGGGTCCTGGCCCCGATGGCGGTTGGCTCGGCCGCCATCGACCGGGCCATGGCCTGGCGGCAGGGTCAGATCGACCTGGACGGCCTGACCCTGGGCCAGGCCGCCGACGAGTTCGCCCGCTATTCCGACCGGCGCATCGTCATCGACGATCCCACGATCGCCGGTCTGAAGATGACCGGCCTGTTCTCGGCCAGCGACCCCGACGGCTTCGCCAAGGCGGCGGCCCTGAGCCTGGGCCTGCGGGTTACGACCGAGGCCGACGGCGTGCGACTTTCGCGCGGTTAGAGTCGCCCGGCTGAACTTTTTCGAGGACGGCATGGCGGGAGTTTCGGCGTCGAGGCTCCACCCCCATGAGGCCGGCGCGGGACCGGCGGATTTCGGGGCGATCACATGAGGACGAAGCAAACCCTGGCCGGCGGCGCGGCCGCCCTGGCCCTCTTGGCCTGCGCCCTGCCGGCGGCAGCCCAGCAACGGACCTTCGACGTGCCCGCTCAAGGCGCGGCCTCGGCGATCTCGGCCTTCGCGCGGCAGGCGGGCCTGCAGGTGGTGGCGCCGG
>NCDQ01000666.1 GCA_002280275.1 Caulobacter vibrioides
TCCCGCCCTATTCGCTCACCGGGCGCTTGGTGTGGGCCAGCCCGCGAATCGATGCCCAGCTGGAAGTGCGGTACGTAGCAGATCAGGACCGCGTCACGACCTACGAGCTTCCGACGAACGACTACACCCTTGTCAACGCCCGGGTGAGCTTCAAGCCGCTTGAGGACCGCGATCTACGGTTGTTCGTGGAGGGTCGAAACCTCACCGACGCCGTGGCGCGGGAACACGCTTCGTTCCTTAAGGATATCGCACCCTTGCCTGGCCGGTCGATCCGAGGCGGCCTCGCCCTGAACTTCTAGCTGCCACTTAATTTCCTCTCAGGTGACAGCTTCGAAGCGGCTCCTGTGTCAACCGGCGCCGCTTTTCGTTGCATCCGGCCTGAAACATATGATGTTATAACATTTCACATTTGAAGGGTTGACGATGGCCATCTATCGGGGAGGGCGGGCAGCATCGCTCGAGCGCGGTTGGGCATGACCGACGCCCCTCCAGGTCGCGACCCGCGGCTGACGCCGGAGCTTCTGCGGGACATCATGTCCGAAGTGCTGAGGGGCTGCGACTGCTGGCCGCCGCTGTCGTCACGGATCCAGGCCTCGTCCTGCCACTGCGAGCCGCTCGACGAGGTGCAGCCATGAGGCCGTTCACCGCGCGAATTCTCGACGGTTCGGCGATTGGCCTGTCTGGCCTTTGCCTGGCCCACTGCTTGGCCCTTCCGATTGCCGCCGCAGTCTTGCCCCTCCTGGGCGCCTGGGCCGAGGCGGAGTGGCTCCATATCCTGTTCGTCGCGATTGCGGGGCTGATCGCAGCCGTCGTCGTTCTACGCCAGGCCGACGGTCGCGCGCTGTCCCCAGGCATCGCCGGACTCGCCGCAGCAGGGATTCTGCTCCTGATATTCGGCGTCGTTGGGCCGAACGCTTACGAGCGCCTGGGCACCATGGCCGGAAGCCTTAGCCTGGCAGCCGCCCACATCTGGAACTGGCGGAGTCGATCCGACCAGAGAAGCGGCCGGCGTCGAGCGCCGTAGAGGTCGGCTGCCTCGGCGCCGATCTCAAGCCTCGCGGGCAAAACCGCTTCGGTTCCCCAAGGACCGCCAATAGAATGAGGCCATGCTCCAGAAGCACGCCAGGGCGCACATCTGCCACCACGG
>NCDQ01000667.1 GCA_002280275.1 Caulobacter vibrioides
AGGCAGGCTTCCTCTATACCGGCGTCGTGGAGAACAAGCCGTCGATCGCGCGCGGCGAACCCGCGGCGACACGGATGATGGTCTGGCTGGCCTGACGGCTTAAGCGGCGCGGTGGGTGTGGATCACCTTCTGCGGACCTTCGCGGAAGCGCTTCTCAGCGGTGACGATCCGTTCGCACAGGGCGTCCAGGTCGCTGAGCAGCGAGTAGGTCGCGTAGATGGGAATCTCCATCATCGCCACCTGAGCGCGCGGCATGAACTCGGTGTACTTCTTCCACGCCGGGTGATTGTCGCGCGCATTCAGGGCCCGCTGGCCCAGCGGGTTCCAGAGATCCAGGTCCATCAGTTCGTCGCGGCACTGCTTCATGACCGGCAGGGCGATGTAGAGGAAAAGGAACGTCGGCGTCGCGGCGCGGCCGAACTGCGGCTGAACCTGCAGGTGCCAGATGCGATAGGCTTCAAAGAAGCCGGCCTTGCGGACCGGGTCCGGCGGCAGCCAGGTGGCGTTCTCGTTGATCAGGTCGGCGGAAGTCGCAGCGCGCTTGACCAGTTCGTCGGCGCTGGAGCCCGGGGGCATGGTCTTGGACAGGGCGTTGACCGGAATCGCCAGCTTCTTGGCCACGTCAGGATAGGTGACCAGCTTGCCGCCCATCGGCGTCCATTGGCCAAACGACGGCGCGCCCGGGGTGCTGGCGCGCTTGGTGGCGGCGGCCTTGTGCAGGAGAAGTTGCTCTTCGCGCATCTGCTCGGCGCGCAGCCGATCGAACTCGGCTTCGTGTGCGGCTTGCTCCTCGGCGGTCATCCAGCGGGCGCGGCCTGGGCCGTAGGTGCGCTCGTAGCGGTTCAGCAGCACGAGGCTGTGGTCGGCGGACGGCTTGGGGCCCACTTCGTCGATGAAGACCTTGAAGTCGCGCCACTGCGGCGCGACGCCGGTGCCCCGGGCCATCAAGATATTGCGGTGCGTCGAAGCCTCGGCGCTATACTTGCGGTGGAGCTCCTGCGTCGACAGATCGCGCAGATCCCTCGCCAGCAACACCATGCGCTCTTCTTCACTCGCCAAGGTCAGCCTCCTGCTCCGCCATAGAAGAAACGGCGGTTTTTGCTGCCAAGACACTTTGTCGCACTGTGTGTTTTAACATTTCGTCAC
>NCDQ01000179.1 GCA_002280275.1 Caulobacter vibrioides
CCGGCGCCCGTCCCAGTCGAGCGCAGCCTTGTCACGGCCCATGCGTCGCGATGCGCCGCCGCACAGGATGATTGCGCCCAGAGAGGTCATGGCCAGCGTCTTAGCAGGATTTTCCGCCGCTCTTCCAAGCCCTACCCGAAGCGGTCTAGTGTCCGCGCCGAAAAGGGACGGACTTAAGTATGAACCAGCCTGTCGAGCGCCAGCGTCGCCGGACGACCCAGAGCGCCACGATCCGCGACGTGGCGGCCCGGGCGGGGGTCTCGCCGATGACGGTGTCGCGGGTCATCAATCGCGAGAGCACGGTCAAGGAAGAGACCCGCCAACTGGTCGAGAAGGCCATCGCCGATCTCAACTACGCGCCCAACCCCGCCGCCCGCAGCCTGGCCGGCAGCGCGCCGTTCCGCATCGGCCTGCTCTATGACAACCCCTCGACGGGCTATCTGTCGGAATTCCTGGTCGGGGCCCTGGACGAAAGCAGCCGCACCGGCGCTCAGATCGTCATCGAAAAGTGCGCCGAGCCGGAGCTGGCCCGCGCCACCCTGGCCCGCCTGCTGAAGACCGGCGTCGACGGCCTGATCCTGCCGCCGCCGCTGTGCGAGTCGCCCGAGGTGCTGGCCGAGATCCGCGCGGCGGGCGCCGCCGCCGTGGCCGTGGCTCCGGGTACGGCCAGCGCCGACATGGCCACCATCCGCATCGACAACGAGGCGGCCGCGTTCGAGCTGACCCAGCACCTGATCGGTCTGGGCCACAAGCGCTTCGGCTTCATCAAGGGCCACCCGAACCAGACGGTCAGCCAGCAGCGCCTGGACGGCTTCATGACCGCCCTGAAGGCCGCCGGGATCCCGCAGGAGTCCATCCGCGTCGAGCAGGGCTATTTCACCTATCGCTCGGGCCTGGAGGCGGCCGAGCGCCTGCTGGCCGCCGATCCGCGTCCGACCGCGATCTTCGCGGCCAATGACGACATGGCCGCCGCCACGGCGGGCGTCGCCCATCGTCTGGGCCTGGACGTGCCGGGCGACGTCTCGATCGTCGGCTTCGACGACACCTCGATCGCTGACAACATCTGGCCGCCGCTCACCACCGTCCACCAGCCGATCGCGGCCATGGCCCGCGCGGCCGTCGATCTGGTGCTGGAAGAGATCCGCCGCCACCGCGACGGCGGCGGCGAGCCCCGCCAGCTGATGCACCCGCATACCCTGATCGTGCGGGATTCCAGCGGGCCGGCGGGAGCGTAGAGGGCCGGCGCCCCAGAGCGCCCCCTCCGTCACGTCGCCTATCGGCGCCGCGCCACCTCCCCCGCGATGCGGGTGAGGAGGACGTTGCAACCCTCCTGCCCCGCTTGCGGGGGAGGTGGATCGCTGCGGATACGCAGCGAGACGGAGGGGGCGTTGCTGCGCCCTAGCTCCGGTAGTCCCCGTTGATCGCCACGTACTGCTTGGTCAGGTCGCAGGTCCAGACCGTGGCCGAGCCGCGGCCCACCCCGACGTCCACCGAGACCTCGAAGGCCTGGTTCTTGACGTAGGCGCTCATCTTGGCCTCGTCGTATTCGGCCGAGATCAGGCCGTCGCGGGCGGCGTAGAGGTCGCCGAACTTGACGCTAATCTTTTCGCGGGCCACCGGCTCGTCGGCGCGGCCCACGGCCATGACGATGCGGCCCCAGTTGGCGTCCTCGCCGGCGAAGGCGGTCTTGACCAGCGGGCTCTCGGCGATGGTGCGGGCGATCTTGCGGGCGCTGGCCGGGCTCTCGGCGCCGTTGACGGTGATCTTGACGAACTTGGTCGCCCCCTCGCCGTCCTTGACCAGTTGCAGGGCCAGATCCAGCAGCACGCCTTCCAGCTTTTCGCGGAAGTCGGCCAGACGCTTGTCGCCCGGACGGCTGATCTTGGGCGCGCCCGACTGGCCGGTGGCGAACAGCAGCAGCGTGTCGTTGGTCGAGCGGTCGCCGTCCACCGTCACGCAGTTGAAGGTGGTGCGGGTATAGAGGCTGACCAGGGTCTGCAGGGCGGCCGGCGCGATGGCGGCATCGGTGGCCACGAAGGCCAGCATGGTGGCCATATCGGGCGCGATCATGCCCGAGCCCTTGGCGATGCCGGCGATCTTGACCTCGACGCCGTCGATCATCGCCGTGGCGTAGGCGCCTTTCGGGAAGGTGTCGGTGGTCATGATCGCCCGGCCGGCCTCGGCCCAGGCGTCGGCCTTCAGGCGGCTCTCCACCTCGGGCAGGCGGGCGGTGATCTTGCTGTCGTCCAGGATGACGCCGATGACGCCGGTCGAGGCCATCATCACGTCGCGCTGGCGGCAGTCCATCCGCTTGCCGACGGCCGTGGCCACGCGGCGCACCGCATCGGCGCCGGGCTTGCCGGTGAAGCTGTTAGCGCAGCCGGCGTTGACCACCAGGGCGCGCACGTCCACGCCGCCCGTCGCCGCCAGCTGACGCTTGCACCAGTCGACGGGAGCCGAGCCGACGCCGTGGCGCGTAAAGACGCCCGCCGCCGAGGTGCCCTCGGCGAAGCGCATCAGCAGCAGGTCTTCGCGCTCATGCTTGTAGAAGCCCGCCCGGCCCGTAGCGATCTCGACGCCGGCGATCGGCGGAATGGTCGGAAACGGCACAGCCAAGGGCGAGATCGCCAGACCCGGCTTGCCCGCGCCGGTCGCGGCCTTGGCCGGGGCTGCTGGGGCCGGTTCGGACTCGCCGGCCGACTTCTGGGCGCGGCGCAGGCCCGCGCGCTTCAGGGCCGAGGTTAGCGGATCGACGATCGCGTCTATGACCCCATGCGCGCGCTCGGCGGGCGTGGCCACGGGCTCGGCGGCGTTATCGGCGGGCGTCTTCGTCGTCTTGGGCATGGACCGCTCGTATACTTACTTCTTCGCGGGTTGGGCGGGAGCCGGCGGGGCCGAGGCCGGCGCGGCGCCCTCCAGCTCCGGCGGGGCCGAGGCGGGTTCCTGGGCGCTGCCGGCGGGCAACTCCTGGGACTTGCCGATCATCATCTCGACCTTGGCCGAGCCGCGCAGCTTCTCAAGGATGTCGCGGACCTGGTCATAGGTCAGGAAGCGGATGATCTGCGGGCGCGCGGCCTCCAGCGTGATCGGCTCCTCGACGCGCTTGTCCTCGACCCGAACGAGGACCCAGCCGCCTTCGGCCGCGAAGGGACCGACCAGCGCGCCCTTCTGAGCGTCCTTCAGCGCCACGCCATAGGCCTCAGGCATCACGTCCAGGGTGAAATAGCCAAGATCCCCACCGTTGAAGCGGGTAGCCTGGTCAGTCGAGCGTTCCATGGCCAGGGCGTCGAACGAGGCGCCGGTGGCCAGAAGCTTCTTGATGCTCTCGGCCTCGGCCTGGCTGCCGACGATGATCTGGCGGGCGCGGATCTCCTCCGAGCGCTTGGAGAGCTTTTGCTGCTCGGCGTAGAGCTTGCGGATGGCGTCGTCGGTCACGGCCTTCTCGACCACGCCCTCGACCAGCATGTCGCCCAGGATGCGCTCGCGGGCGGCGGCCAGGCGGCGCTGGGCCAGCGGGTCCTTGTCGAGCTTGCGCTTGGTGGCCTCGGCGGCCAGCAACTTCTGGTCGATGACCTCGTCGAGGCGCTGGCGGAACACCTCGCTGGAGATGTCCAGCGGCTCGCCCTCGCTGATCAGTCCTTGCGCCACGGCCTCGCGCTTGACGTCGCTGGCCCAGATCACCTGGCCGTTGACGCGCGCCACGGCGGTGTCGCCGGGCTCCGGCGGCTTTTCGGCGACCTTGTTCTGGCCGCAGGAGGCGATCAACAGCGCGCAGGCCATAGCGCCCAGCGCGCCCATCAGGCGGAAAGAGGTCTTCAAGGCCAAGATCTCCGGCTTTGTTGAATGGGCTCTAGCGCGGTTTTTACCCAAGGGGAAACGGCTTCGCGGCCGAAAGCGTTCTGCTCTCTGAAAACCGTCCCTGGAGCCAAGGTTTCAGCCGCTTAAACCCTCTTTGTTCTAGGGTCTTCGCGTTGACACCACGGGGGGCGGTGCTTAAGTCTCCGGCCGCACCGGAACAGCGAGTTTGCGCGTTGTTGCGGCCGATTTTCATCTCCGTAGTCGAGGCCTCTCAGCCTTAGCGCCGGCCTCCTCGTCCAAACCGCCCTCCGGATTCCCCCTGAATGCTTGGTTTCGCCAAAAAGCTCTTCGGCTCTTCCAACGAGCGCAAGGTCAAGACGCTGACCGCGCGCGTGGCCAAGATCAACGCCTATGAAGCCGAATACGCCGCCCTCTCCGACGAGGCGCTGAAGGGCAAGACCGCCGAGTTCAAGGCGCGCCTGGAAAAGGGCGAGACCCTCGACGACATCCTCAACGAAGCTTTCGCCGTCGTCCGCGAGGCCTCCAAGCGCGTGCTGGGCATGCGCCACTTCGACGTCCAGATGGTGGGCGGCATGGTGCTGCACTTCTCGGGCATCTCGGAGATGCGCACCGGTGAAGGCAAGACCCTGGTCGCCACCCTGCCGACGTACCTGAACGCCCTCGAAGGCAAGGGCGTTCACGTCATCACGGTCAACGACTATCTGGCCCGCCGCGACGCCGACTGGATGGGTCAGGTCTACAACTTCCTGGGCCTGAGCTACGGCGTCATCGTCAACGGCCTGTCGCAAGGCGAGCGCCAGCGCGCCTATCGCAGCGACATCACCTACGGCACCAACAACGAATTCGGCTTCGACTATCTGCGCGACAACCTGGTCTACAGCGTCGACGAGATGGTCCAGCGCGGCCACAACTTCGCGATCGTCGACGAGGTCGACTCGATCCTGATCGACGAAGCGCGCACGCCGCTGATCATCTCGGGCCCGACCGAGGACCGCAGCAGCTTCTACAAGACCATCGACGTGCTGGTGAAGGAGCTGATCCTCGACACGTCGATGTACGACCACGACGAGAAGCAGAAGCAGGTCATCCTGACCGAAGAGGGCCAGGAGAAGATCGAAGAGATCCTGATGTCGGGCGGCCACCTGGCCGAGGACTCGGCCGGTCTCTACGACGCGGCCAACGTGTCGGTGGTGCACCACGTCAACCAGGCCCTGCGCGCCAACATCCTGTACACGCGCGACAAGGACTACATCGTCAAGGGCGGCGAGGTTGTCCTGATCGACGAGTTCACCGGCCGCATGATGACCGGCCGCCGCCTGTCGGAAGGCCTGCACCAGGCCATCGAGGCCAAGGAAGGCGCCGACATCCAGCCCGAGAACCAGACCCTGGCCTCG
>NCDQ01000180.1 GCA_002280275.1 Caulobacter vibrioides
TGCGCATGGTCGACGGCCACCCCGTCAACCGCCTCGACGAGCTGCTGTCCTGGGCCTGGAAGAGCGGAAATCACGTCAACACCTGACCGACGTGCAGCGGCCGGACGCTTACTTCCCTCCCCAGCGGCGTTCCCCATCCCGAAAGCTTCACCCTCGGGATCGTGCGGACCGGGGCTGAAGCAGCTTGGCCCGCGCCTAGGAGGCCGGGCTGTCGAAGGTCGCGAGGTCACCGTATCGCCTCCGCCTTTGGGACGGCTTCCGCCTCTGTCGACAACCGGAAGAACAGGCGCGTTCCCGACAAGATCGCGGGCGGAAGCACCGCGGATCCGGGCGTCTTGCCCAGCAGCGCGATGTAGCTACGGGTCTCCTCGGGAAGCGGCGCGCCAGTGCGCAGATGGCGCGCGTATCGCGCCGGTCCGGCGTTGTAGGCGGCGAACAGACCAGGGTAGCCGAACCGCCGATGCAACTGGGCGAGATAGGCCGCGCCGGCCAGGATGTTGTCGCGCGGGTCATGGGGATCGACGCCAAGACCGTGTTCGCGGGCGAGGTCGGCATAGGTGTCGGGCATTACCTGCATGAGCCCCATCGCCCCGGCCCGCGAGGTGATCGGGCGTCCATCAAGGTGGGTTCGTCCGCCGCTTTCGGCCGCCATCACCGCCGCGATCCAGGCCTCCGGGACGCTGAAGCGAGCCGACGCCTGCGCGATCAGGGGTCGCCATTGGGCTATCGGCTCTTCGCTCGACGACGGGACGGGGGCCGACACGACGGCGGTGGCGGCAAGGATCAGCGCCGCCATAGCAGGGTCGCCTTGCCGATGATCCGCGAGCGGTCGACCGGACCGAAATAGCGGCCGTCGAAGCTCTCGGGAGACGGCGCAAGCAGCAGGACCTGGTCGCCCGAAAGCCGCTGGCATCCCCGCCACCAGGGCAGGCGGCGGCCCTGGCGGTCGGTCGCGCGGCGCAGGGCGACGGGCCGGTCGTTGACCTCCAACCAGGGACCAACAGCGCAGACCTTGTCGCCTTTGGCGGCGGCCACGCGCTTGATCAGCGGCACATTGGCCGGGAGGTAGTGGCGCTGCGCCGCCAGCTTGCGGGCGGCCGGCGGCGCGGTGGCCGCCACCATGTCGCCGACCTGGACGGGCGCGTCGGGAAAGACCCGCCACAGGCCGATGGGGGCGCTAGCGCTGGTGTTCCAAACCAGGCGCGGGACCGGATCGAGGAGGACCGGCGCGGCGAGCGCAGCCAGCGCGAGGGCGGCTGGGCCGACGAGCCAGCGCCCGCGCGGGGTGAAGAGCGCGACCCTAGCCATGGGGCCGCTCCTCCGACGGGGCGCGGCTCTGGCTGGACCACGTATCGAGGTCGTCGATGTGGTAGCGCACGAAGCGCCCATGGCGGCGGAAGACCGGACCTCGGCCCTCCTTGCGCATGAGTTCCAGGGTCCGCTCGGTGAGGCCGATATAGTGGGCGGCCTGGGCGGTGTTGAGAAACGGGGTGCCCTTGCGAGCACGGTCGGCTCGCCAAATTGCGTCTTCCTCGTCCAGCATCGCTGTGCTCCTGGTCTGATCGCACGGGCGCGGCGGGATCAGGGGTTCGCCGCGCTGGGGCGAGCAAACCTGGCTGTAAGCGGGTCTGGGACGTACGAAAGCAGGCGCCCCTGAAAGCGTTCCCCCTCCCCTTTTTCCTCTTTCCACCTCACCTGGGCGGTCGGCCAAAGCCCCCGCGCCGGGCGGCGCGGGGGCGAGGGCGGGTCAGGCCTCGGGGTTCCAGATCAGGGCGAAGACGCTGTCGTCGTCCTGGTCGGGGGCGCGTCCCAGATTGACCTTGTAGGCGCGCGGTCCCAGGTCCGGGTGGGCGAGGGTCAGGCTGGTGTAGGGCTTGCCGGTGGTCTGGTTGATGTTGATCCAACCGGCCCCGATCTCGATCCCGCCGCACGTCACCCGGTAGTCCGGATGGGCGGGCGAGGCCTTGTCGCGCAGAGGCGCGACGTCGATGTCGCCCCGGAAGTTGAGGGTGCGCAGCGGGCCCTTGAAGGCGCCGTTTTCGAGTTGGGTGACGTGGCCGAGGGTGGCGGTCATGGCGGGGTTCCTTGTGCTTCGTCGGGGCCGATCCCCGGCGACAGGCGCCCCGTTTGGCCGTCCCGGGCCGCCTGGACCCGGAGGGCCGCAGCGCAGCGGAGGACCCGAGCGGCGGGCTTTTTTGAAGCAAAGCGGCGCGAGGAGACGCGCCCTCTTGTCTTCGGGCGCGGCGGGGAAAAAAGTTCGCCGCGACGGTTCAAGGCGGGCCGGGACGGCCATAGGGTTCAAGCCATCGTCGTGGGTTCGTCCTCGTCGGAGCGACACCGAGCCCCGCCATGACCGGCGTCGTCGGTGGCGCCGCCCAGCGCGAGGCGGCGGCTTCGAGGGCCCGCTGCGCACCCTCAACTTCCGGGGCGACGTTCACGGCGACAGCGCCTCTGCGCGACAAGCCTTGGCCCGCCCATCCGGACTACCGGGTGACGTGCGGCGGGGTCGAGATCGGGGCCGGTTGGATCAAGGTCGGCGGATCGGCGGCGCCCTGCGCCCGCCTGATCCTCGTCCATCCGGACCTGGGACCGCGCGCCGACAGGGCCCGATCTGGGCCACGCGCCGACCAGGGCGACGACAGCGTTTTCGCCCTGATCAGGAGCCCCGAAGGCCGGGCCCGTCCTCGCCTCGCGCCGCTCGGCGCGGGGGCTTTGGCCGACCGTCCCTCTCCCCAGCCGCGCCGACGCAAAAGGCCCCCGCGCTGGCGCGCGGGGGCTGAGGATGAAGCCGATCAGAGGTGATCTAGGTCGCCGCCGCGCCTGGCTCGGCGACGACGGCGGGCGCCGCCGCCACGGTCGCCGGACTCCGCACCTGGCGCAAAAGGGGCGCGACCGCCCGGCTTAAGGCGGCGGTGCGCAGGGGCCGCTGGGTGTAGGCCCCGGCCGGGAAGGTCAGCCACTTGGGCGTCCACTTGCCCGCCTTGGGACGCCCGGCCGTCCCGTCCAGGCAATCGCGCAGGATCATCTTCTGGGTCTTGACCTTCTCGCCGACATTGCCGTCGGCGACCTTCTTGCCGCCGACCTCGGCCAGCATGGCGTTGATGGTCTCGCGGTCGCGGATCAGGTCGAAAAAGGCCGTGTCCGGCGACCAGAAGGCGCCGGTGTCGACCTTCAGGTAAAGCCCGACCGCCTCGACCGCCTCGCCGCCGGAGGCCAGGGTTTCGCCGATGACCACGGCGGCGAGCGCCAGGATGTCGGCGTCGGGCAACGACAGGAGCTTGGCGAAGAGACCCGCCAGACCGCCGCCCGGCGACTGGCCGACGAGGTCACGCTCGGCGTCGAGCCCGACCACCTTTGCGGTCGCCGCCCGCCGCGCCCGAAAGGCCGCTTCGGCGGGGCTGGCCTCCAGGCTCTGGGCCACGCTCTGCGCCCCGCTGCGTCGCGGATCGGGCTCGACCCGCCAGTAGGGCGAGCCGACCACCGCATGGGCCAGGAGCAGCCGCAGGGCCACGTCCGGATGATCCGTCAGGGTGGCGCGGACGGCTGCGTGGCGGTGCAGGTCGATATAGGTCTGCTGACCGCTGGTGACCTCGGGCCGGGCGGCGGGCGCCTCGGCGTCCGCCGTCCCGGCGCCGCTCGCCTTGAGCGGCGCTGGCTGGCGGCGATATAGACCTTGCCGCCCTGGGCCTTGGAGACACGTTCGTGCTTCCAGCTTTCGAACGATCGGCCCGCTTCTAGGATCTCGACGGCGGCCCAACCTTCGGCCAGAAGCGCGTCGCGGCGCTGGGCGATAGCCGCATTTTGGTGGGTCCAGAACAGGGCCGGGTCAGTGAAATAGCTGTCCTCGGCGAAGAGATCGCCGATGACCGCGCCCGGATAGTCGTCGAGGGAAAACAGCGCGTGCTTGGTGGCGATCGGCGCGCCGCCAAACAGCCACGCTTTGAGTTGGACGCCGGTGGGCGCGCGCTGCTCGGGGTCGTCGAACATCGCCAGCCATTCCTTTTGCTGGCTCTTGGAGGCCAGGGTCAGGATGCGGATGGTCGGCACGTCGATGGCTTCGCGCCGATAGAGATGGCGGATGCGCGGCAGGAGGGCGCCCAGCGCCAGGACGTCGTCGCCGGGGCTTAGGACGACGATGGGAACCGGGTCGATCTCGACGCCTGCGGCGATTTCGGCGAGCGCCGCCGTCAGGCGGCGCGCCCCGGCCACGACCTCGAAATGACCTTCGACCACAGCGCCGTCGGCCACCGTCTCCAGGACCAGCATCGGCACCAGCACGCCGCGCTGGCCGATGGAGGGCCGGATGTCGGACACATCGGGCGCGGGCCGCCCATGGTGCATGTTGAGCTTCGAGATCGTCATGTTGCGGGGGTCTGCGAAAGCCAGTTTCATCGGAGCGCTCCTTGTCTCCAGGGGGTGAACCGGCCCCGCCCGTTAGGCTGTCCAGGCATGAGGGCGGGGCCGGGATGCGCCAGGATTGGCGCTAGGTCCCGCGCCGGGCGAGCCCGGCGCGCAGAGGGGAAAAGCCGGATGTCAGGACGGCGGGGCGTGGCGGGCGGCCATCACTCGGACCGTGCCTTCGTCGGCGGACGCCAAGGCGAGCGGATCATCGCGCGCCCGCCGCGTCGTCCGATCTGGCCCCGGCCTCGCCGAAAGCCAGCAACAAATCGGCCGCCTTGGAGGCCGCCGAGGCGGCCTTGAAGATGGCGCGGTTGTCCTCGCGCAGGGTCTCCAGCCACGCGCCCAGATAGTCGGCATGGCGCACGGTGGGGACGATGCCCAGGCTCGCGCAGACAAAGGCAGACCCCATTTCGGCCACCAGTTCCTCGCGGCCGTAGTCCTTGGAGCCGTAGGCGCCGGACTGGTTGCGGCCCAGGCGCGTGGGGTGGCCAGTCCAGTGGGCCAACTCGTGGAAACAGGTGCGGTAGTAGTTGATCTGGTCGCCGAACGCGGTCTGCGGCGGGACGCGAATGAAGTCCTTCGACGGATCGTAAAACGCCCGCTCGCCGCCGATACGGAAGTCCGCCAGCGTGGCGGCGATCAGCGCCTCGGCGACCGGGATCGCCTCGCGCTCCACGGGCGGCGAAGCGATCTCGTCCGGCGCCGGCAGGCCCTCGCACTGAGACAGGTTGAAGACGGTGAACCGCTTGAGGAACGCCACCGCACCGGGCTCGCCGCCCTCGCGCGCGGCGCGCTCCTTCTCCTTTTCGGGGACGAAGCGGTCGGCGAAGACGACGATGGTCCCCTGCTCGCCGCGCCGCACCTGCCCGCCCGCCGCCTGGGCTTGGCGATAGGTCAACCAATTCTGGGTCGCAAAGCCGTTCTCGACGGCCGCGTCCCACAGCAAGAGGATGTTGATGCCCGAATAGCGGCGGCCGGTGGCGCCGTTGCGCGGCAGGCCCAGGGCGGGCGCGCCCGAGCCTGTCCAGGGCTGAACCCAGGGAAAGCGGCCCGCTTCGAGCTGGGCCACGATCCGAGCCGTGACCTCCTCATAGAGGTTGCGGCCAAGACCCAGGGCGGACGGCTTGGTCCCGGACCGGGCCTGGGACTTGGTCTCAGACTGGGCTTGCGCCTGGGACGGTTCGGCCGCGCCGGGAGAAGGACGGGGCGAGCGCATGAGGGGCCTCCTTCACCGCCCAAGGCCCGCATCCTTTCGCCGGAAAGGGGGGTGGGCGGCGAAGAGCGACGGGAAGGCCCGCAAGAGCGGGCGCTGGCACCCGAAGGGCCGGAACGAAAGTGGAGGACCGGCCGCGAGGCCGGTTGCCGGCGTTCGCGGCGGGCCTAGACCGGCGCGCCGCCCACCCCCGTTTCAGGCGAAAGGAAAAACCAAAAAGTCATCGCGCGCAGCGCGATGGCCGTATGGAGGGCGTCTTTGGGGCTCGATCAATGGCCTCAACACCGCTCCATCACCAGCCTTAAGCTGCAGCCGAGCGACGCGTCCTCGCCGCGCCACCAGCGCTGGAAGCGCTTGTAGGCCCTCAGCGGCGCCCCCGAGGCCATTCATGGACTCCCTGTGGCTCTGGCCCCAGGCGAGGCATGACCCCATTGCCTTAGGTCGGGTGACGACGTGCTTGGGCTCAGCGCTCGCGCGCATATGAGATTGACTCGCAATATTATCTAGCGTAGCGGCCTCGCCATGTTTTTTCCGGGGGTATCCATGCGTCGCCGTCTGCTGACTGTTTGTTCCTTCACAATGCTGAGCCTGGCTCAGACCGCTTGGGCCGAGGCGGTCGACGCCGAAGGAGCGCCCAACGACGAGCAGTCCACCGCCGTCGAAGCTGTGATCGTCACGGGTGAGAAGACCTCACGTTCGCTGCAACAGACCGTGACCAGCGTCGCGGTCACCACGGCCGCGCGCATCGAGCGCGAGAACATACAGACCTTCTATGACGTGGTCGCCCGTACGGCGAACATGAGCGAAACCTATGGCAAGACCGGTTTTACGATCCGGGGCGTCAGCAACATGAACGTGTCGGGCGGCGGCGCCGGCGGCCTGGCGACGGTCTATGTCGATGGCGCAGCCTTGCCGCTCGAGGCGGTCTATGGCGGTCCGCTGGAGATGTGGGACATCGGCCAGGTCGAGGTCCTGCGTGGACCTCAATCGACCCTGCAAGGCCGTAACGCTCTGGCCGGGGCAGTGATCATCACCTCGGCCAACCCGACCTACACCCCGCAGTTTCGGGCGCGCGTGAACCTCGCCAGCGGCGATGAGCGCAGCCTTGCGCTCGCCGCCGGCGGCCCGATCATGCCTGACCAATTGGCCTTCCGCGCCGCGATTGAAAAGAAGGACAGTGACGGCTTTATCTATAACCCGACGCTGAAGCGGGATGTCGACGCGCTAGACAGCCTGACCGTCCGGGGCAAGCTGCTGCTCACCCCCACCGCCCTGCCTGGCCTGAAGGCGACCGTGACCTACGCCCACGCCGACCGTGACGCGGGCTATCAGTTCACCTACGCCCGCATCGATACGCCCGAGTTCTATAAACACCGGGTGGACCTCTACCACGCCCGGCGAGACGCTGCGGACCAGAGCACCAGCCAGGTCAATGTCGACTTCCCCAGGGCCACCCTGGTCAATGTCCTGACCGCGACCCTCTTGGCCAACGCATCCAGCCCGACGCCGGCCCAACAGGCCGCCGCGGCCGCTCAGGCCAACGCCTTCGCCAACCTCTATATCTCCGCCCTGCCCGTGATCCCGGTGGACTATGCCGGCGACCAGCCGTCGGTGATCTCCACCAGCGCCATGTTCGCCGACGCCAGCTTTGCGCTGACGCACAGGCTGAGCCTGCTGGGCGGATTCCGCTACGATCATGAGACGAACACTAGCGCCAGCACCCAGACCGCCCGCTTTACCGGCGCCTATCCCAGCCCGGCGGCCTTTGGCCCCTATGCGCCGTACGTGACCCAGGTGAACGCCTTCGTGGCCGGCATGGTGGCCCAGGCGAGCTCCTCTGCGCCCAAGACCAGGCGATCGTTCAACGCCTTCCTCCCCAAGGTCGGGCTCAAATACGACTGGACGCCGGGCATCAACACTAGCCTGCTGGCCCAGCGCGGCTATCGCTCAGGCGGCTCGACGGTGAACACCGCCCGCTCGAGCGTCGTCGCCTACAACCCCGAATACACCTGGAACTATGAGGCCTCGCTGCGGACCGCCTGGCTGGACGGAACCCTGACGCTCAACGCCAACGCCTTCTATGTCGACTGGAAGGACCAACAGGTGACGGTGAACCTGGGCTTGAACAGTTACGACTACGAGGTTCGAAACGCGGGCAAGTCGCACCTCTACGGGTTCGAACTAGAAGTCGCCCAGCGCTTCTCTGAGACCCTGTCGTGGTACGCCTCTCTTGGCCACACCCAGACGAAATTCGACGATTTTGCGATCACTTCGGGCGTCGACACCCGCAACCTGGCGGGCTCGGAGTTTCCCTATGCGCCACGTTGGACCGTGGCGCTGGGGGCCGATTATCGCTGGGCGAGCGGCCTGATCGCCCATCTGGACGGGGCTTACCGGTCTCGCAGCTATTCCTCGGCCGGCCTGCAACAGGCGCAGGACGATGTCGTCAAGGAACGCGTGGTGTTCAACGGCCGCTTTGGCTACGCGCGGCCGCATTGGGGTGTCTATGTCTACGGCAAGAATCTGTTGAACGCGACCTACGCCCAGTACGTCCGCGCCGATGTCGGCGTGGCGATGCTGGGTGAGCCTCGGATCCTGGGCCTGACCCTGGAGAGCCGTCGGTGAGCGCGCTCTGGTCTTTGCCCCTGGTCTTGCCGCCGATCATCGGCGTGTTGCTCTTGAAGCGCGCCTGGGACGGCCCTAGCCCGCAGCGCCCCTGGTTGATCCTAGGCGGCTGGAGCCTCCTGGCCCTGGCGCTGGCCGCCTCGGTTCCCTTGATGGGCGCCGCGCGGGGGCCGGCCGCCGTCCTGGCGGTGGGCTCGACTGCGGCCCTGGTCTTGGTGGCGAGCGGCGTCGAGCGTCGCAACGCCCGTAAGAAAGCCGCCCGCGAGCTGGCGCCCGAGCCGTCGGACCGCCGCCGCATCGCCTGGCGCGGATGGCTACGCGGCCTCCTGGCCGGTCCTCTGGCCGGCGTCGCGGCCTTGGGCTGCGGCTTGGCGGTGGCGATCTGCGCGCCGGGCCAGATCCAGAGCCGGATGGTCATCGGCGGGCTGATTGTCCCCTTCCTGTGGGCCGGCGGCATGGCCTGGACCCTGTCCGACGACAAGATTCTGCGGGCCTTTGCGGTCCTGTTCAGCGTCGCGACCCTAACCTTGGGCGCGGCCTTTCTGAAGGGCGCGCTGTGATGGAGACCAAGACGGACAAGACCCCATCGTCGACGGCAAGAGCCGTCGGCAAACCGATCTGGCCAAGGATTCCGGCCGACTTCGTGCGCGCGATGTTGGCCGGTCACTCGGCCCTGGGTCTGGCTTTTGCGGCCTTGATCTATCTCGTCTGCTTTTCGGGATCGATCGCCGTCTTCACCCAGGAGTTCAGCCGCTGGGAGCAACCGCAGGGACCGGTTTTGTACGCGGTTTCGCCCAGGGCGGCGGACGCGGCTGTCCAGGCGACGCTCACCAAGATTCCCAAACCCCACAACTTGCTTGTGCGCCTGCCGACGCCCGACCACCCGCGCCTGACCGTGCATGGCGATGATGCGGACGGCGGCGAGCACACCTATGTCGCCGATCAGGCCGGCCGGCTGGTCGGTGAGGCGCACGTCCCGTGGACTGAGTTCCAGGCCAAGCTTCATACGGCGCTGCACCTGCCCCGCGCCTTCGGCGGGTTTGTGGTCGGGCTGACGGGCGTGGCGCTCCTGTCATCGCTGGTGTCGGGCGTCTTGTCCCACCCCCGCGTCTTCAAGGACGCCTTTGCGTTTCGGTGGGGCGGCGGCAAACGCCTGCAGGAGGCGGATCTTCATAACCGGATATCGGTCTGGGGCCTGCCCTTCCATCTGATCGTGTCGCTGACCGGCGCCTTCCTGGGCCTGACAACGATCATCGTGGGCGTTCTGGCTCTGGCCACCTTCAAGGGCGACACCAGCAAGGCTTATGCGCTGTTTCAAGGTCCAAACGTCCAGGACGACCCCCGCCCGGCGGCCAAGGTCATCGACATGGCTGCGGTGCTCGGCACCGTCGCGGTCGGCTATCCCAACGCCCGGCCAACCTACATCTATCTCGAGCATCCCGGGGAGCGCGGCCAGCACGCCCTCGTCAATGTCGCGACTGAAGCGCGTCTGTCGCGCGGCGAGACCGTCGTGGTGGACGGCGAGGGCCGGAGTCTGGGCGAGGTCGGCTATGAAAGCGGCGCTCTGGGCCTGGAGCTGCTCTCGGCCATGACCCCACTGCATTTTGGCTGGTTTGGCGGTTGGCCGGTCAAGATCGCCTACTTTCTCCTGGGGCTTGGTCTCACCACCGTCACCGCCAGCGGCGTTGCGATCTGGCTGGCGCGTCGCCGCGACAAGGGCCGACCAGCGCCGCGCTGGGAGCGGCTATGGGTCGCCTTCGCTTGGAGCCAGCCGCTAGCCTATGCGTTCTCGGCCTTGGTCGGCCTCCTGTCGCCCAGCCCCGCGCCTGTGGCGGTCTGGGGCCTGGCCACCCTGGCCGCCTGCGCCTCGGCCCTCGTTGGGACGCCGGCCGGGGTTTCCAAAGCGCTGCGCTGGATCACAGCGGGTCTGCTAGCCCTGGTCGCGCTCGCCCATGCCGCGCTCTATGCAAGCACGATGGCCGACCCGATCGGCTGGCTGATCGACGCGGCCTTGCTGGCGGCGGCTCTGCTGCTTGCGCTCACGACGCTGGCCCGCCGCGCCCCCCTTGGCCATGGGTAAGGGCTGTGCTGGCCAAACGTCAGAACCACAGCCCTGGACCAAGCGGGCTGAACCCGCTCGCGCCTGGAGCGACACCTTGATGCGGTCGCTTTCGCCGGCGCGCGGGGGTCTGGGAAGACCCCGCCGCGCAGCTTGCAGCCCATGCGCGGCTAAGCTCGCTTCAAACCTCGGGCGAGTTTGCTGCGACGCCCATGCCCTGCGACGATTCGCCACCTTTTCTCGCCCGTTGTTAAAACCCCGCCGAGAGCGTAAGCGGCGGGCATGAGCATCGCCTCGGACGAGTCGTCCCTTAGCCGGGCTGGAGTCCGCATCGCCGCGGACTTTCTCTTGAGGTGGAGCGTGGCCGCCCTCGAGCGGCACCAGGGCGACCTCTTGGAGGCGATCGTGTTCGCTTGTTTGGCGGCGGAAAACCTGCGTCATCCAGCCGAGGCCAATAGCAGCTTGCAACCGCTGACCGTCAAGCAGATCGCCGCATCGTTGCAGCAGCCCTACGAGACTGTCCGCCGCCGTTTTATCGCGCTGCATGCGCAAGGCAGTATTCGGCGAACAAAAGACGGCTATGTGGCGTGCTTGCTTGAAAACTCCGACAGTGAAGAGGACGCCAGAGACCAGCTGAGGCAGGTCCGCAGGCTCGTTCGCGAGTTAGCGGCCGTCGGAATCCGAGCCTGAATCCTCAAGGCGTTCGCGCCCCATGGAGCGGTCCGCGCGCGAAGGGCGCCGAAACGGTTCAAGAGATCAATTGCGCCCTGTTCGCCTTTGAAGACCCAGCGCCTCCGCTCGGTCCATTTCCTCTGTCCGCCCCCTCAAACGCCGCAGGCGCCTGACCAAGATGGGATGGCGCCAGTGTCCCGCCGCATCTAAAGACGTCCAAGAGCCCTATCATCTTGCTGGCGCGCCAGCGCGCCACTGTTTCAAGGGCCCTGATTGAACTCGCCTCCAGAGGACGGTGAGCAGCAAGGCCATGGACCCGGCCAACGACGCCATCGCGATCCCCGAAGAGGTCGTCTCGCCGCTTTTGGCGAACGCTTAAGCCATAGACGCCGCCAAGTTCTACCTCTCCACCAATCTGGTCAGGGAGCGCCATCGATGACCAAGGCGCAGCTTAGACCGGCTCGCCGCCCCGGCCTTGGCCTACACCGAAGACCGCGCGCGCCGGCCGAAGGCCTTCGCGCACGACCTCATCGACCAGCTGCTCGTCCCGCCAGATCTCTATCACCGCCGCGCTAGCGTGCTCGCGGAGCAGCTTGAAAGCGTGGGCCCGGATGGCCTCAACGCCGATCGGCTGCGGATCGACAAAGGTCGCGACCTGATTGCCGGTCAGACAGATGAAGGTGTAGCTGCTCAACCCATCTCTCCGGCTCAGAAACTGCAGAACCACCGGCTTTGTCGCTGTTCGAGACCAAACCTTGATCATGATCTGTTGGACGGTGCAATCACGACCGCGCCGGCTGACGCTGTTGGCTAGGCGCGTCAACACGGCGCGACGGCCCTGAGCCCACGCGCTTCGGCGACTGGGAGAAAAAGGGCGTCGCCGTCGACTTCTGAGCGCGAACTCATCTGACCATTCCAGTTGTTCCGACCGGGCGGGCAAGGCTCTGTTATTTATCGATAATGCAAGATCCCGCCTAGGGTGGGAGTCCGGTCCTCGACCCTGCCCGAAACCAGGATGCCGGGGAGACGCGCGTGGTGATTGGGTTTGAGACGGCCGGCCGCGTCAGCGGTCCGTGGCGGGCATGGCGTCGCTTTTCCCGGGCGCAGGCCCGCCATGCGGCCGGTCTGGCCCTGGCGCTGGTCGCGCCGATGGTCGCCTCTGCGGCCCTGGCCTGCGTCGCGCCCGTCGATGTCTGCGCCAGCAAGCGTTCGGGCGGCTTTACGCTGATCGAGGGCGGCGTCCCCGCCGATGTCTATATCGACGCCGAGGCCGACCCGGCGGTGCGCCACGCCGCCGCCAGCCTGCGTGAGGATCTTGGCCGGGTCAGCGGACGGCCCGCTGCCGCCCTGACGACACTCGCCGAGGCGCGAGGGCCGACGATCATCCTGGGGCAGCTGGGCAAGAGCCCGGCGATCGACGCGCTGGTGAAGAGCGGCAAGCTCCCGCTCCAGGATTTGACGGGGCAGTGGGAAGGCTACCGCCAGGTGGTCGTCGAGCGACCTGTTCCAGGGATTCAGCGGGCCCTCGTCATTGTCGGATCCGATCGGCGGGGCGCCGTCTTCGGGGCCTATGACCTGTCGGAGCGGATGGGCGTGTCGCCCTGGGTCTGGTGGGCCGACGTGCCGGTCACGCAGCGCTCGGCGCTGTATCTGGTCGCCGGCGCGCGCGCCGATCATCCGCGCGTCAAATATCGCGGCTTCTTCATCAATGACGAGGACCCGGCGTTCAGCGGCTGGGCGAAAGCCAAGTTCGGCGGGATCAACGCCAAGGCCTATGCGCACGTCTTCGAACTGATGCTGAGGCTCAAGGCCAACTACCTCTGGCCCGCCATGTGGGCGCCCAAGGCGTTCAACGACGATGATCCGGACAACAAGGTACTCGCCGACGCGATGGGCGTGGTGATGGGCAGCTCCCACCATGAGCCCATGACGCGGGCGCAGGACGAATGGCACCGCAACAAGGACAAGGGCGTCACCGGCGGCCGCTGGGACTACGCCACCAACGCCGAAAACCTACGCAAGTTCTGGCGCGGCGGCGTCGAGCGGATGATGTCCAAGGGCGATGGCGTCGGCTACGAGAGCCTGATCACCGTCGGCATGCGCGGCGACGGCGACGAACCGATGGCGGAAGGGGCGGCCACCGAACTGCTCGAGACGATCGTCCGCGACCAGCGCGCGGTCATCGCCGACGTCACCGGCAAGCCGCCGGAGAAAACCCCGCAGGTCTGGGCGCTCTACAAGGAAGTGCTCGACTACTACGACCACGGCATGCGCGTGCCCGACGACGTGACCCTGCTGTTCGCCGATGACAACTGGGGCCAGATCCGCCGACTGCCGGTGGCGGGCAAGGACAGCCTGGATCGCGCCGGCGGCTACGGCGTCTACTACCACTTCGACTATGTGGGGGCGCCCCGGAACTACAAGTGGATCAACACCAACCAGGTCGCCAAGGTCTGGCAGCAGATGGATCTGGCCTATCAGCGCGGGGCCAAAAACCTCTGGATCGTCAACGTCGGCGACATCAAGCCGATGGAATATCCGCTGTCGTTCTTCATGCGCATGGCCTGGAATCCGGAGGCGATGACGCCCGAAGCGCTCGAGACCTTCCCCCGTCGCTGGGCCGGTGAAACCTTCGGTCCGGAGCTTGGTCCGGAGATCGGGCGGATCCTGGCGACCTACGGTACCTACGCCGCCCGCCGTAAGCCCGAGCTGATCGATCCAGACACCTTCCGGCTGGGCGAAGGCGCCGGCGCGGAGCTGGACGGCGGCGAGTTCGGAGCCCTGGTCGAGGCCTGGCGGGCGCTCGTCCGCGCCGTCGAGGACACCAAGACGCGGGTTCGTCCCGACCAGCAGGACGCCTACTTCCAACTGGTCGAGCATCCGGTGCGGGCGCTCTCCAACCTCTATGAGATGTACTACGCCACGGCGTGGAACCGTCGACTGGCCGCCCGCAACGATGCGCGCGCCAACTATTTCGCCGATATCGTCGAGGCGACCTTCCGGCGGGACGCGGACCTGACCGCGCGATACCACGCGCTGGGCGGCGGCAAGTGGGCCGGGATGATGAACCAGGTCCACATGAACTACGTCATCTGGAACGACCCCACCGAGCAGACCATGCCCAGCGTCGTCCGGGTCGCGGCCGACACGCCGCCGGAGAAACTGGCGGCCAAGGTCGTCTTCGCGCGCCCGGCGGCGGTTCGCAGCGACTATGCGATCCCGGCGACGGCTTACGCCAGCGCCTCACAGGGGGCGGGACTGGCCTGGAAGACGATCTCGGACCTTGGTCGCGACAAGGCGGTGATCGCCTGGCCGCAAGGGCGTCCCGCCACCGGCGTTCAGGACAAGATGTGGCTCGGCTTCGACGTCTCCGCCGCGAGCGCCGGTCCGGCGCGGGTGGCCGTGCGGATCGCACCGACTCTGGACACCCTGGGCGGCGAGGGTGTCCGGCTGGGCGTTTCTCTCGACGACGGCGAGGTCCAAATTCTCACCGCGCAGTTGTCCGCGACCGGAGGCGGCGCTGTCACGGCCGGGCAGAAGGCTTGGTACAAGGCCGTGATCGACAATGGCGTGACGCTGGATCACACGTTCGCCAACGTCGCGGCCGGCCGTCATACGCTGAAGGTCTGGCGGATCGACGACAACGTGATCCTCGAGGGCGTCAG
>NCDQ01000668.1 GCA_002280275.1 Caulobacter vibrioides
GCTCCGCAGCTTGAGCAGCCGCCCGGCGCGCATGGTCAGCACGCAGTAGGGCCATTTTTTCATCAACGCTGCGGGCTGGGGCTGGAGCGGGTGGAGCGGGTGGAGCGGGTGGAGCGGGTGGAGCGGCTGGAGCGGCTGGAGCGGGTGGAGCGGCTGGAGCAGGCGCGGCAGGCGCGGCAGCTTGGGAAGCGGCACGGCGGCGGGCGGTGGAGACCATCGCTCTAAAGGCGCTCTCACTCAATGAGCCAACGCCAAGCTCCGCAGGCAGTGACTTTTGAATCTCGCTCAGACGCCAACCCATGCTCATCGCCTGATCAATACGCGGCAGATGCGGTATCAGCCGAGCCAGCTTTTTAGGCTCTCGACCGGGCGGCGGCGCGGTCAGATCACGGGGCTGGGCATCCTCAGCGGGATCTACAGGCGCGGCAGCTTGAACAGCAACCCGGCGCTGCGCTGTAGCAAGCAGCACACGGAAAGCCGCATTACTCATCGCCTCAAGCCCCAGCTCTTCGGCAAGCGTTTCTTGAATCTCAGGGATGCGCCAGCCTAACCGCCTCGCTTCCTCGATGCGCGGCAGATGCGGTATCAGCCGAGCCAGCTTTGTAGCCTCGCGGTTTGGCGGCTTGGTCAGGTCGCGCTTTGCCGGTTTCTCGCGCGGCGGCAGCTGGGTCAGGTCGGTTTCGGTGTTCATAGCAGCCTCAAGGTTGGTCATATTCTAGAGACTATCCCCGGAACCTGTCAATAGGCTTTAAGCATGCTTCAAAAAAGCAACGCACAAGCGCTAACTAAGCAACAGCAGGCATCAATAAGCAGCAAGCAGGCTGCAATCTGAGCAGCTTTTTAGGCTTCGAGCAGGCAGAGACATGCAACAGCAGGCATCGGCTGGATTTAAGCAGGCTCCAAAGCAAGCACTCACATGGCAGCTACACAGGCTCCAAACAGGCAACGCTAGGCACTACACAGGCACAAACAAAAGCACACAGCAGGCTTTCAAGCAGGCGCATAGAGGGCTTACAGCGAGCTTCGATGCTGCATTTCGTAATTCCTCGCAAAAACTCCCGCACAAATACCGGTGCAAGGTAGGGCGGGCAGCCAGCGCTGGCGCGCTGATCTGAGCCGCCGTTGTTCCCTGCTACGCGGTCACA
>NCDQ01000181.1 GCA_002280275.1 Caulobacter vibrioides
TGCGGCCTTCTTCAGCTCTGGCATCAGGGCGCGCGAGATCAGGCCGGCCGACAGACAGAAGAACCACAGCGGCGACAGGGCGTAGCTGAGCACGCCGATCACCAGGTGCATGCGGCTCATCCAGTGCAGGCCGGGCAGCGCGATCAGCGGCACGTGCTGGATGTTGCCCCGGCACCAACGACGGTCGCGGGTGGCGAAATCTAGCAGGTTCGAGGGGCTCTCCTCGTAGGAGCCGTCGAGATAGGGGGCCAGGTGCACGCTCCAGCCGCCGCGGCGCAGCAGGGCGCTTTCCAGCGCGTCGTGGCTCATGACCTCGCCGCCGAAGGGCTTGGGGCCCGGCAGGTGCGGCAGGCCGCAGGTCTCGGCGAAGGCGCGGGTGCGCAAGATCGCGTTGTGACCCCAGAAGGAGCTCTCCGATCCCGACCACCAGGCCAGACCCGTCCAGGCGACGCGGCCGTACAGGCGCGTGGCGAACTGCAGGGTGCGGGCGAAGATCGTCTGACCGTTGATGATCATCGGCATGGTCTGGATCAGACCCGCGCCGGGGTGACGCTCCATGGCGTCGGCCAGGCGCACCATAGCCTCGCCGGTCATCAGGCTGTCGGCGTCCAGCACCAGCATGTGCTCGTAGGCGCTGCCCCAGCGGCTGACCCAGTCGGCGACGTTGCCCGCCTTGCGGCCGGTGTTCTCCTTGCGGATGCGGTAATAGACGTTGCAGTTGGCCTCGCGGCGGAACCGCGCGAAGCAGGCCTGCTCGGCCAGGGCGACCTGAGCGTCGCGCGTGTCGCTGATCACGAAGATGTCGAAGTTGCGGGCCGCGCCCGTCTCGGCGATCGAGGCGTCCATGGCGCGCAGACGGGCGAACACCGCCGCAGCGTCCTCGTTATAGACCGGCATCAAGATCGCCGTGCGCGTGTGCAGCTTGGGCATCGGCGTCTCGCCGTCGATGCCCAGCGGATCCTTCGGCTTGCCCATCAGCACCACGAAGCCAATCAGGGCCGTGCAGAACCACAGCGACAGGGCCAAGAACAACGGCGCCAGAAGCGTGACCACGACAGCTTCCAGGCGGGTTACGCCGCCCAGCGCGATCGTGTCGAACGAGGCCTTCCAGCCCGCCACGCCCATGGCCAGGGTCATCAGGCCCAGCATCCAGCGGCGCAGATTCATGTCCTGGATCAGCGCCGTGGCGCGTCGCGCGCCGCCTTGCCAGAAGCTGAGCGGTTGCACCGGCATGGCCAGCGGAGCCTCGGACGGGATCTCGACCGTGTCACGGCGAACGACCTGATCGAGGCTCACGCTCGTGGAAGAGCGCACGTCGAAGAGGGCGGAGCGATCGCTCATATCGTCAGATCTCGGACTTTTCCGGCGGCGCCGGGCTCTCTCCGCGCGCTTCGGTCGTCAGAACCCTTTTCGGCCGCCGATCAGTTCGCTAGGGAACGGAGCGGGGCGTCTGGGCGCTTAGCGACGAACGATACCGACGTGGAGAGCCGCCGGTCTCTCTACAGTAAAACTTCGATCACAAATTCGCTACCAGAAATCACGGCGATTTCGCAGTTGCGAGAAGATTTCGTGACGGGCAGCCCGGCAACACGGGCGCATCGCGCTACGGGGAACGGGTAAGGCTATGACTTTTCGAGATATTGTCTTCGCATTCGCGCTCCTGGGGCTCGCGGCCTGCGGGAAGGATTCTCCCCAGGAGAGTCCAAAAGATAGCCCCGTGGACGCCGTCGCGTCCACCGAAGGGCTGCCGAGCTACGGCTCGCAAGGCGTCATCGCCAGTCTGGACGGCCAGATTCTCACGCTCGATCACGAGGGCGCGAGCGCAGCGGGCCTCAAGCCTGGCCGCGATGGCTTCAAGGTCTACGCCGACGTTGTGGCCGATGCGCCCATCACACCGGGATCGCGCGTGAGCTTTTCGTTCAAAAAAACACCCCAGGGGCTTGAGCTCGCAGAGCTTCGCGATCGGCCCTGAACGAAGACGGGCGGCCGGTGATCCAGCCGCCCGCTGACGTTCGATGGTTTTCCGGACCAGCGTTTTTGGGGTCCAACAGGGGGAGCCCCTAGCCCAGCTTCACCAGCATCTTGCCGAGGTTCTCGCCGGTGAAGAGCTTCAGGAACGCGTCCGGCGCGCGCTCGACGCCTTCCTCGACCGTTTCCTTCCAGGTGACCTTCCCCGCCTTGATCCACTCGGCCATGTCCTTGGCGAACTGCGGGTAGAGGTCGAAGTGGTTGGAGACGATGAAGCCTTCCAGGCGCAGGCTCTTGCCCACGGCCAGGATGATGTTCGGCGGGCCTTCTGGCTTACCGGTCTCGTTGTATTGCGAGATCATGCCGCACAGCGCAAAGCGCGCGAACGGACGGGCCGAGTTGATGGCGGCCTCCAGATGCACGCCGCCGACATTCTCGAAATAGACGTCGATGCCCTTGGGCGCGACCTTGGCCAGTTCGGCGACGACGTCGGGTGTGGCCTTGTAGTCGATCACGTGGTCGACGCCGATCGACTTCAGGAACGCCACCTTTTCCGGGCCGCCGGCCGAACCGATCACGGTGTGACCCTTCAGCTTGGCGATCTGGCAGACGATCGAGCCCACCGCGCCGGCGGCGGCCGAGACGAACACGATGTCACCGTCCTTGAGGGCTGCGACGCGCAGGAGACCGGCATAGGCGGTCATGCCCGGCATGCCGACCACGCCCAGGAAGGCCTGCGGCGGCAGGCCGTAGGTTTCGATCTTGGTGATCGCGCCCATGCCGGCGGCGGCCAGCGACTTGGGATGGGCGTTGTAGGCTTCGCGCCAGCCGAACATCGAGCTGACCAGATCGCCCGGCTTGAAATCCGGGTCGTTGGACGCGATCACCTCGCCGATCGCGCCGCCTTGCAGGGCTTCGCCCAACTGAAACGGCGGAACGTAGCTGGGGCGGTCATACATGCGGCCGCGCATGTAGGGGTCGACCGACATCCACAGGTTCTTGACCTGGATCTCGCCGTCGCCCGGCGTGGGCAGCTCGACGGTGGCCAGATCGAAGTCCGACGCCTTCGGCATGCCGACGGGGCGGGCTTTCAGGCGGATCTCGCGCGAGGTGGTCATAGGTGTCCTCCCTGCCTTGGTCGTGGCCAAGGGTTGCAAATTTAAACGGATGTTTAGCGCGCCCTTACGCAAGTCACCAGTGCTTCTAAGCAACCGCGAAGCGCGCTAGACAGCGGCCATGACCCAGACTCTGAAAGCGGGCGTCGTCGGCGCCGGAGTGTTCGGCGGCTATCACGCCAAGAAGTACGTCGAGTTGAACGGTGTGGCGCTGGTCGGCGTGTTCGACATCGACCTGGCGCGGGCCAAAGCGCTGGCCGAGCCGCTGGGCGCTGAGGGCTTCGATGACATGAACGCCTTCCTCGCGGCGGTGGACGTGGTCACCGTCGCAGCGCCCGCCGTCCACCACGCCGCGCCCGCCCTGGCGGCGCTGAAAGCCGGCAAACCAGTCTATTCGGAAAAGCCGATCGCGGTGACGCCCGATGACGCCGACAAGATGGTGGCCGCCGCCGCCAAGGCCGGCGTCCCGCTGGCCTGCGGCCACCAGGAGCGCGTGGTGTTCCAGGCCATGGGCTTGCTGGACATTCCCGAACAGCCCTTGCGCCTTGAAGCCGTGCGACGCGGCACGCCGTCTGACCGCAATCTCGACGTCTCGGTGGTGCTGGATCTGATGATCCACGACATCGACCTGGCCTTGGCGCTTTGCGACGGTGAGCCGATCGCGGTGGAAGGCGAGGGGGCGATCACCCGCTCGACCTCACTGGACTGGGTCAAGGCCGAGGCGACCTTCGACAATGGCTTCACCGCGGTGTTCGATAGTTCGCGTGTGGCCGAGGCGCGCGAGCGGACCATGAAGGTCGTCTATCCCTCCGGCGAGGTCGAGATCGACTTCCTGCAGCGCACGTTCCGCAACACCACGCCCTATCCGCTGATCGAGAACTTCACCGAGACGCCGGCGGGCAAGGATCCGCTGGGCTTGTCGGTGGCCGGCTTCCTGGCGGCGGTGCGCGGGGAGGCGCCCCGGCCCGTGGTGACCGGCGAGGAGGCCGCGCGGGCGCTTGATCTGGCTTTGGCGGTCGAGCAGGCGTCCGAGGGTTAGGTGATGCCGCATGGGGCGTGGCCGGTCGATCCATCGATGGTTGCGCCGTTCCTGGCGGCGATCATTCTGATCGAGCTCACACCAGGCCCCAACATGGGCTATCTGGCGGGGCTTTCCGCGGTCGAGGGGCGTCGCGCCGGTTTCATCACCGTCGCTGGCGTCACCTGTGGCCTGCTGGCCTACATGGTCGCGTCCGTGGCGGGCGTGACCACCATCCTGGCCAATAACCGTCCGCTTTACGAACTGCTGCGCTGGGCTGGCGTGGCCTATATCGCGTGGCTGGCGGTCGATGCTTGGCGAGGGGGCGAGAGGGCCGAGACTGCAGCCGACGGCGCCTCGGACTGGGTGCACTTCCGCAAGGGTCTGCTGGCCAACCTGCTCAACCCCAAGGCCGCGCTCTTCTACGTGACCTTGTTGCCGGGCTTCATCCAGACCGGCCACGCGTCGCCGACGGTTCAGGCGCTGATCCTGGGGGGCTTCCACATCCTGGTCAGCATTGTGATCCACAGCGCCATCGTGTTTTCGGCCGGTGGTCTTGCAGAGCGACTGACCACCTTGGGCGGTGATCGTCGCGCCCGCCGGGTTTTCGCCGTCGCCCTATTGCTCACCGCAGTCTGGATCGCGTTCGAGACCCGCCGATTGGGCTGAGCGGCGGCCTTCGCGGGCCGTTCGCGGCCTATTCGACGTCTCCGGCCAGTTCGTCGCGCAGAGCGGTGAGACGATGAGGGGGCGGGTTGGGGCCCGCCACGCCCAGGGGCAGCCGGCATTTCCGTTTCATCTCGACCCTCCATCATTGATGTGAGGTCTTAGTCGGGGCTCGCGGCGGACTCTTTCACGCGGGCGCTGGAAAATCTTCAGTCGTCGAGATCGAACGGCAGTTCGTCCTGACCGCTGTCGGTCTCCCGGCGCGCCTTCGAAACCGGCTGATAGGTGGGCGCGGGAGCGGGAGCCTGCTTCGTCGGCGTATCGGGCTCGTCTTCGTCCCAGGGCGGATCACCGAACATGTCCGGCTCCCGCTGCGGCATGGGCGGCGGGGCGGGGCGTGATCCTGGACGCGAGGCCGGCGGACGGCGCGCTTCTTC
>NCDQ01000669.1 GCA_002280275.1 Caulobacter vibrioides
TTCATCTCGACCTTCTTCAACATGACCGCCGGGGCGGCGTTCTGAGATGGCCCGGTCCGACGTCGAAGGCTTCGAGATCGCCTTTCACAGCTCGCTGTCGGAGCCGGTGACCATCGCGGGCGTGCCCCGGATGATCGCGGTGCTCAACGGGACGCTGACGGCCATCCTGGCGCTGGGCCTGCAGGTCCCCTTGATCGGCATCCCGGTCGGCTTGGCCATCCATGGGGCCTGCTACTGGCTGAACAAGCGCGATCCCTACTTCTTCGACGCGCTCGGCCGACACATTCGCCAGAAGCCCTACCTGGACGCCTGACGTGCGCGCGGCTTCACCCTTCCCCTTTTCCGGTCTCATAGAGGTCCGCCGTGCTGTATCTGCGTGAGTACCGGCCGAAGGCTGATCGCCTGTTCGATCACCTCCCCTGGGTCGCCCTGATCGGGCCCGGCCTGGTGCTCAATAAGGACGGCAGCTTTCAGAAGACCCTGGCGTTTCGGGGCCCGGACCTGGCCAGCGCCACAGACGCCGGCCTGGTCGCCACCCGCGCCCAGTTGAACAACGCGCTTCGGCGGCTCGGTTCACGCTGGTGCTTGCACATCGAGGCTGTCCGGTCGCCGTCGCAGACCTATCCCACAAGCCAGTTTCCAGACCCCGTCTCGGACCTGGTTGATGAAGAGCGCCGCGAGAGCTTCGAGGCGCAGGAGCGTCACTTCGAGAGCCGCTACTTCCTGACCTTCACCTACCTGCCGCCGGAAGAGGCGATCTCGACGGCCGAGAGCCTGCTGCTTGAAAATGCTCCGTCGGGACGCGGCGCCGAGGGGATGTACCGCGCGGCGCTGAGCGACTTCCTCAGCACGGTCCACCAGATCGCCGACATCCTGACGGCGATCATGCCGGAGGTCGCAGAACTGACCGACGATGAGACTCTGACCTATCTGCACAGCTGCATCTCGACCAAGCGCCATCCGGTCGCCACGCTCGAGACGCCGGCCTATCTCGACGCCTTCCTGACCGACGACGACTTCCAGGGCGGCCTGCTGCCGCGGCTCGGCGGGCAGTATCTGCGCACCATCTCGGTGCGGGCCTACCCCACCACCTCGTGCCCCGGTCTGCTCGACCGGCTGAATGAGCTGGGCATCAGCTATCGCT
>NCDQ01000182.1 GCA_002280275.1 Caulobacter vibrioides
CAAGGCGCGATGAAGGCGAAGGTCGTGTAGGGGCAATGCAGGCCGAAGACGATATCGGCGACGGCGCCGCAAGCCAGGCCGCCGGCGAAACCGACGAGCCACGGTCGTTCGGGATCAACACTGGCTAGGCCGTAGCTGGCGAAGAGCAACATGGGCGTTGCGATCGCCAGGATGCTTACGATGCAGCCTAGCGCGGCGGACCAGTAGGGGCGCACCAGCTCCTGCGGACTCAGCCCCATGGCCTGCGCCAGACCAAAGGCGAGGAAGCCGCCCGCCACCCCGGCGGCTAGCAGCAGCGGAACCAGGCCCCAGGGCCGGCTACGCGCCATGCGACAGGCCGCCAGCGACGCGCCGATCGCCAAGACGGCGGCGTACCCGGCCTTGATCCAGAAGACCGGCGTTTGAACAGCGGCCGCCAGATCAGGCCGGAGGCCAAGCCAGGCCATGATCATCAGCAGCCCGCCCAAGGCGCCTGCGGCGGCGACCTCGGCCAGACGCCAGGGCAGGTTCTCAGCTGACCAGATCGGAGCGCCGCCACGCGTCGGGGCGAGGGTCTCGTCGATCGTCACGCGCCCCTCCCCACAGAGCCGTATGGCGTTTGAGCCAATCCTAACGCCTCTCATTCTCGAAAGCGGCGGCACTTCATTAGCGGAAGGGCGGCTTGTCAATCGACTGCAGCGCGAGACTCGAGAATTTAGCGCCGCGCACCTAGTGGGGCCGGAGACTGTTCACCACCGCAGCACCAGACGCCCCGCCAAGGCGCCGACGGCGCCGAGCGCCAGCACGCCCAGACTGTACCAGAGCGCGATGAAGGTGAAGGTGTGCTCCGGGCAGTGCAGGCCATAGACGGTGGCGACCACTCCGCCCGAGAACAGTCCCATCGCGAAGCCCGCCAGAGACGGTCGCGTCGGCGCCATGCTCCGCAGAACCCATAGCCCCAGGCTCAGCATCGGCAGCCCCAGCAGCAGGATTCGGGGACTGCACGACCGCCAGGAGCGCCCATGCAACATCTTCAAGGCAGCCTGTACGTCGGGGCTCACCATAGCTTGATAGAGACCGGCCGCCGCGCAAGCCACGAAGACCGCGCCGGCGATGATCCAGCCGCGCCGGCCAGAGCCGTTGGGGCGGGACAGCCGCTCGACCGCCAGATAGCCCGCAGCGCCCAGCAGTGCGGTGTACGCCGCCTTCATCCAGAACATCGGCCCCAACACAGCCCGCGCCAGGTCCTGACGCGCATTTAGCCAGCCCAGCACCAGAATGAGCGCCGCAAGCGCCCCGATCACCGCCACAAAGGCGAGTTGGCGCGGCGGAGCCTTCTCGCGCCCGCCCCTCGCATCGCTGGCGAGGACGTCGATCAGGTCATCCGTCCGCACGGCGCATCCTTTCGGCCAGAGCCTTCAAGGCCCGATGTAGGGCGACCTTCGCCGCGCCCTCGGAAATCCCCGCCCGCGCGCCCGCCTCGGCGAGCGACAGTCCGGTCAACTTCACGTCGCTGACCAGCAGCCTTTGGCGCTCAGGCAAGGTCGCTAAGGCGCGATCCAACTCTACAGCGACGCCAGGCTCGGGCTCGTCGGCGGCCAGGAACTCAATGTGGTCCTCGATCGGCAGGGTTTGACGAATCTTTCGGCGTCTCCAGTGGTCGATCAGCTTGTACCGCGCCACCGCGTGCGCCCACGCCGTGAACGACTGGGCGCTATCCCAGGTCGACCGCTTGAGATGCACCGCCAGCAGCGTCTCCTGCACCAGATCCTCCACATCGCCGGGCGCGCCGGACATACGACGCATGAAATAGGCGCGTAGCCGAACACCGAGCAGGGCAAGGCATTCGCGGTAGGCGGCGGTGTCGCCATCCAGCCCGCGCAGCATCAGCGCCTTCAATCGGGTCTCGGAGTCCGTCACGCCAGCCCCTAATCCGCGCGAGAGAGCCCAATGGTTACATGGTGTCGCGACGCCCTCAAACGGGCCGTCAAAGCGAGCGTGAAATTTTGTTCGGCGACCCGTGTAACCTTAGCCGCCTCATGGACGAATTCTCCCATGACCGAGCGGCGCCAGGCCTGTTCGGCTTCAAACCCACCAAGGAGAGTTTCCATGAACCGCACCGCCACCACCGCCGCCCTCGCCGCCGCCATCGCCCTCTCGGCCGGCGTCTCGATCGCCGCCGCCGACGACCACAAGGCCGGCGCCAACACCGAAAAGTGCTACGGCGTGTCCAAGGCCGGTGAAAACGACTGCAAGGCCGGCGCCGGCACCTCGTGCGCGGGCTCCTCGAAGGTCGACTACCAGGGCGACGCCTGGAAGATGGTCAAGAAGGGCACCTGCGTCACGATCAAGACGCCCAAGGGCATGGGCTCGCTGACGCCGAAGGCCTAATCGCCGAACACACCTTCAGATCCCGTCACTCCCGACCGCCTGCAGGGTGCGTCGGGGGTGGCGCGCCTCGAAGATCACACCATGACCCCTACCGCCGGCCTTGGCCTCAAAGCGCAGCACTACGACGACGCGATCGCTTGCGACGCCGCGGGCCTGTGGTTCGAGATCCATCCAGAGAACTACATGTCAGCCGGCGGTCCGCGCTTGGCCGCCCTGGAGGCGATACGTGCGCGCCACCCCGTCTCGATGCATGGCGTCGGGCTTTCCTTGGCGGCGGACGCCGATCCGGACCCTGGGCATCTGCAGGCGCTGAAGCGGCTCGTCGATCGCTTCGACCCATTCGTGGTTTCAGAACACCTCGCCTGGTCGACCCACCGGGGCGCACACCATCCTGACCTGCTGCCCTTTCCGCGGACGCGCGCGGCGCTAGACCGCGTCTGCGGCAATGTCGGCCGGATGCAGGACGCCTTGGGTCGTCGCGTGCTGATCGAAAACCCCTCGCTCTACCTGCCGCTGAAGGGCCACGACCTGGAAGAGGTCGACTTCCTCAAGGCGTTGGTGGACCGCACCGGCTGCGGCCTGCTGGTGGACGTCAACAATGTCTACGTCAGCGGCCACAATCTCGGCTATGCGGCGGAGACCTATCTCGACGCGCTGCCGGCGCACGCCATCGGCGAGATCCATCTGGCCGGACATACGCCCGATCCAGGTGGCGCCAGCCTCCTGATCGACACCCACGGCGCGCCGATCGCCGAGCCGGTCTGGACGCTCTATGCGCGTCTGATCGCCCGCGTCGGACCCCGTCCCACACTTATCGAGCGCGACGACGACATCCCAGACTTCGCCACGCTGATGGCTGAGCGCGATCGCGCCACTGCGGTCCTGGCGCATGGTCTAGATGTTCGCGAGCCAGCCTATGTCTGAGCTGCAAGCGTTTCAGGACGCCTTCGTCGCCGCCCTGCGTCGTGACGGCGCCGCGTTGTCGCCGTGGCTGGTGAGCGACACACCGCCCCCGGGCCTCGCCGTCTACCGCAATACGATCGCCAAGGGCTGCGTGGACGCGCTCGCCGAGAACTTCCCGACCGTCCGCGCCATGGTGGACGAGGCATGGTTCACCGGCGCCGCGCTCCTCTTCGCGCGCGAAAAGCCCCCCGAGCATGCCGCTTTGCTGGACTATGGCGCGGCGTTCCCAACGTGGCTCGAGAAGTTCCCGCCCGCCATCGACCTGCCTTATCTGGCCGGCGTCGCCCACCTTGATCGACTGTGGATTGAATCCCTGTTCGCCGCCGAAGCGCCACATCTTGAAGCCGCGTCCCTGTCCTCGCTCTCACCGGACGATTGGGCGTCAGCCCGAACGCAGGCGCACCCAAGCCTTAGGCTGGCCGCCTTCGACGCCGGGCTACCGGGACTCTGGCTGGCCGCTCGCGCGGGCGCGGATGATCTCGAACTCACCGAGGCGCCTCAGACCCTTATGTTGGTCCGGCGCGCCGGCGTTGTGCGCAGCCGAATCGTGGACGACGCCGAAGCTGAATTCCTGCGCGCCGTGCGCAGCGGCCACACGTTGAGCGCCGCTGCAGAACGCGCCGCCGAGGCCAAGCCCGGCGCCCCTATCGCTACGCTTTTCGCCGCCCTGATCGCCGACGGTGTTTTCAGCGGCCTGGACATGGACACACGATGATGACTTCCGCAGAACCCCGCTGGCGCGCGCCGTTCACGATCCTCGCACGGACCGCCGAAAGGCTCTTGTCCCAAGACGTTCTCAGCCTGATTGCGCGCTTGGGCGTGGCGGCGATCTTCTTGTTGTCAGGACGAACCAAGGTCGAAGGCTTTCTGCACATCACCGACGGGACCTACGCCCTGTTCGAGACCGAGTACGCCCTACCGCTGATCCCCTTCGACTTGGCCGCTCAGGCCGCGACCTACGCCGAGCATCTGTTCTCGATCCTGCTCATTCTGGGCCTCTTTACGCGCTTTTCCGCGCTGGCCTTCCTGGGCATGACCGCCGTCATCCAGATCTTTGTCTATCCCGACGCCTGGTCAACGCACCTGTCTTGGACAGGCCTGCTCCTTCTTCTGATCGCGCGTGGCGGCGGCCGGTTCAGCCTCGACCACCTGACGCGAACGCCCTGAAAATACTCGCCCTGCGACAATTCGTCTCACGCGCGAGGCGATACAGTTTATTCTCGTTAAGAGTGTTTTTGCTCCTTGCGATCACCGTTACGGGAACGTTGTTCATATTCCTCAGAGGCACGGCGTGGGCAGGCAAGCAAGCACCTTCAAGTTCCAAGAGGCCGGCGTGCTCATCGTTGATGAGAACACGGGCTTCATGGACCTGACGGCTCAAATCCTGATGGCCTTCGGCTTCAGGAAGCTCGAGCGGCGGGGGCTCAAGGACGCTGAGGGCCGTAACGGCTTTGACCCCGACCTGATCATCGTGGACCCCTTCCCGGACCTGGACGCGGGCTTTCGTCTGATCGAAGACCATCGCCGGCGACAAACGCCAGGCTCGCCACCGGCCGTTGTGATCGTGGTGACGGGACACACGCCCCGCCCGCTTATCGAGAAGGCTCGCCGCGTAGGGGCCGACTACATCGTCGCCAAGCCCTTTTCGGCCAACACGTTGCTCGATCGCATCCTCTGGAGCACGTCATCGGTCTTCGCCAATGTCGCTTCAGGCGAGGTTGAGGACGAGGACACGGATAACGTCGCCTATCACGCCTCCATCCAGAACGCGACGGCGGCGCTGCTCCAATGACCGCGAGCCGGCTGACACGCTTTGTGGACCTGCCAGGCGGCATCGATATCCGCACGGCGCTCGTGAGGGCCCACCGACAGCACGGCGACAGCGAAAACCTGCAGGAGGTTCTGGAGGGCCTACGCCGTTTGGGCGCCAAGGCCGCCGCCGGCCGCCAGCCGTGAGCGACGCGCCAGGCGCCTGACCTTAGTGCAGCGTCGGGCCGCGCGGGATGGTCCGCCGCCACAGTTGGCTTGTCAGCGCGTTGGCGACGCCGAGCCAGCCCAAGTCTGGCGCCGTGCCGCCACCGACCTTACGCGCCTCCAGGGCATAGGCCGCCGAGGCCGCTAAGGAGGCCGTCGCCGCGCCGAGCTGGCCGCCGACACGCTTGGCGCCAAGGCCCAACCACAGGGCGTTGAAGCCTTGCACGAGGCTCCAGATCGTCAGAGCGCGAGTCCGAGCTGGACTGGAGGGCGCGTTCCAGGTCCGAAGACCCGACAAGGTCATGGCGATGAACAGCGGCGGCAGCAGCAAGCTCGTCAGCGGCTTGGGCTGATGCGCAACCGGCTCATGCATTTCGGCGAACTCGACGGCGTACATCGCATCGTCGAGGGCGCGTTCATGGCGACGTCCCATGATCATCGCCGCGACGATCGCGCCGCCCGCCAAGGCCGCGCCGACAGCGACTTGGGCGACGGGATGATGACGATGCTGGCGATCGAGTTCGAACGCCTCGCGGCCGGCGAGGGCGCGTTCCCGCGCGGTTCCGTTGGCGATATGCATGCGCCGCTCCTTATGAACTCGAAGGGTTCAAACAGCCCAGTTCAGCCTTGGTTCCAGGCGTCACTAGCCTCTTGGTAACATCATGACGGCATCGCGCGGGTGACGCAAAGGGCCGCCCCCACGCGCTTGGGCTGGACCGCGAGGCTGGAGCCAGCAAATCTAGCCCATGGCCACCACGATCCGCCCCGCGAGCGCTGACGAACTTCATGCTATCCAGGCGATCGAGCGCGCCTCGGCCCAGCGGTTCGCAGGGGTGATGGACGCCCTCGCCAACGACGAAGCCTCGCCTCTGGAGGTGCTCGCCGCACGTCAGGCGGAAGGCGGCCTGCTGGTCGCTGAAGCGGACGGGGACGGGCGGCCGACGCTGGCCGGCTTCGTGATGTTTCGGCGGATTGAACACAGCCTCTACATCGAACAGATCGACGTACTGCCCGTCTTCGAGCGTCAGCGGATCGGTGCGAGGCTGATCGACGCCGTGGCGCGCCAAGCCGGAGACATGGGCTTGGCGCGGCTGACACTGTCGACCTTTCGCGAGATCCCCTGGAACGCCCCCTACTACCGCAGGCTTGGCTTCGCAGACCTCGACGACAAGGCTTTGAGCCCCGGCCTGGCGGCGGTTCGGCGCGAACATCTGGCGCGGGGCCTCAATGAAAGCGCCCGCGTCTTCATGGCAAGGATCCTTTAGGCGGGCAGCTCGCCCATCGCCGATTGGAGGTAGTTGGCCTCGCCCAGCGACTTCACGAGCGACAGCTGGGTCTCCAAGAAGTCGATGTGCTCCTCGGTGTCGCTGAGGATCACGCGCAGCAGTTCACGGCTGACATAGTCCCGGGCCTGTTCGCACTGGATGATGCCGGGGATCAGGGTCTCACGACCGCCCAGCTCGACCTGCAAGTCGCTGTTCAGGCACTCGGGCACGGTCTCGCCAATCTTCAGCTTGTGCAGGTCCTGAAGATTGGGAAGCCCCTCCAGGAACAGGATGCGGTTGATCAGCATATCGGCGTGTTTCATCTCGCCGATGGATTCGTCGTAGGTGATCTTGCCGAGACGCTTGAAGCCCCAGTTGTCGTACATCCGCGCATGCAGGAAGTACTGGTTCACCGCCGTCAGCTCGTTGGTGAGCACCGCGTTGAGCAGTCGGATAATGCTGGGATCGCCCTGCATGGCGGCCTCCTTGAAATCACTGTTGGCGCGAACCTGAGGCAAGCCGCAGCGGCCTTCAACGCGAATATGTGCGAGTGTTTCGCGCTCTCACGGAAATCTTTGAGAGTGCCTCGCGATCTCTGATTTTATGGACTTTGAGCCGTTACTCGGCCGCGAACGAGAGGGCTTCGCGATTGTCCTGGATCATCTGGCGCATCTCGCAGACGCACTTGGCGCACTGAGCCTGGCAACCGTGATGACGGAAGATGTCGGCGGGGCGCTGAGCGCCAGCGTCGATGGCGGCGCGCACTTGGCGCTCGCGGATGCCGTTACAGTTGCAGACGTACAAGGAAGAACGCCTTACCCGATTGAGTGTCATTCTCATCTAGCGCACAGCGGCAGCTTTTGCAACTGACTATCACTATGGTTAGCAGCGGCCACGGGTCGCATGGCGGAGCGAATTGGCCTAAAGCGAGCGCATGACGCTCGCCTGCCGCCTCTACCTGATCACGCCGCCCACCCTCACCGACCTTGCGGGTTTTGGTCGCCAGTTGGCCCGCGCTCTGGACGGCGGCGACGTGGCCGCACTGCAGATCCGCCTGAAGGACGCGCCCGACGACGTGGTCGCGGCCGCCGTGGACGCGCTGGTGCCGATCGCTCAAGGGCGCGGCGTCGCCGTGATCCTGAACGACCGGCCCGATCTGGCTTGCAGGCTTCCCGTGGACGGCGTCCACGTCGGCCAATCCGACATGTCGTGCAAGGACGCCCGCAAGCTGATGGGCGACCGGATGGTGGGCGTCACGTGCCATGACAGCCGGCATCTGGCGATGGAAGCCGCCGAGGCCGGCGCCGACTATGTCGCGTTCGGCGCCTTCTTTACGACGACGACCAAGGACGCTCCGACCAAGGCTGAGCCAGACATTCTCACCATCTGGCAGGAGACGATGGAGACGCCCTGCGTGGCCATCGGCGGGATCACCGCCGAGAACGCCTCAGGCCTCGCCACGGCCGGCGCCGACTTCCTGGCGGTTTCGGCCGGCGTCTGGTCGCACGCCCAAGGTCCAGACGCGGCGGTCGTCGCGCTGAACGCCGCGATCGCAGCCGGTCTCGCCGCCCGTAAGTAGTTCCGGGTAACACCGGTATCTTGTGACGCGCCGCACATCGTCCTAGCGTCCGCCCCAGCGAACATAAAAGCAGGGGGAGACGCAGATCATGAAGCGGCTCGTAGTGTGTTTGCTTGGCGTACCGATCCTGGCCCTCGCCACGGCCGCGATCGCGGAGAACTGGAAACTGGCTCCCGGCGAGACCAAGACCTATTACGACGAAGACTTCAGCCGGGTCGATCAATCGACCGGGCTGGTTGTCACCCGTATCGCCGAGGGCAAGGCCAACGGCCCCTATCGCAACTGGCCCGCCTCCAAAGGCCCCATTCTGATCTTCGCGCTCGACTGCGCGGCGGACAAGTGGATGGACCTGGGCATGGACTTCGACGGCACAAAGGGCCTGCCCAAGGGCTGGCGCAAGGAAGCCAAGATCGACGACATCTCCGGCGCCGTGGGCAAGGCCGGCAAGCTGCTTTGCGAGACTAAGGACAGTCTGCCGAAAGTCGAGTTGCCGTAACTCTCCGACCTCCCCGGCGAATGCCGGGGAGATCGGTGTTTCTGGCCGCCGGAATCCCCCGTTAAGCCTGTCGAATCAACGGCGCCTTGCCTTCCGCGCGTTCGGCGACTAGGTTCCGCGCCCGTTCTTTCACACCGTCGACCTACCGCTCCGCCGCCGGACCTTTCCGGCGGGCGTCGACGGCATTTCCTTGAGGATA
>NCDQ01000183.1 GCA_002280275.1 Caulobacter vibrioides
GTCGCTGCTGCGCGAACCGATGGTGCCCTCCCAGCGCGAACGAGCCGAGCTGATTATGAGCTCAGGCTCGGTTCTTCTGATGCTGCTCAACGAGATCCTAGACCTCTCAGACCTTGAGCGCGGCGCCATCCGGCTGGAGAGCAAGCCTTTCGACCTCGCCACGACCATCGGCGAGGCGTGCGATGCGGCCATCCTGATGGCCGAGGACAAGGGCGTGACGCTCCAGATCGAGGTCGACTCCGAGGCCGCCGGCCGCTGGCTGGGGGACGCCCGGCGGCTGCACCAGATCCTCTATCACCTGGTCGCCAACGCCCTGAAGTTCACCGCAGCCGGACAAGTGCGCGTCATAGCGTCGGCCAAGGCTGGCGATCTCATCCTGTCGGTCGCCGACACAGGCATGGGGATCGACGCCGAGGCGCTGCCTCGCCTGTTCGAGGCCTTCACCCAGGTTGACGACGCATCGACCCGGGCCTTCGGTGGCGCCGGGATCGGGTTGAGCGTCTGCCACCGGCTAGTGGGCCTGATGGGCGGTCGGCTGGAGGTCGAGAGCCAGGTGGGCCAGGGCAGCCTGTTCACCGTCGTCCTGCCGATGAACCGTGACCGGGCCAGCGAACGCGCGACCGGCCAGGACGCGGGGCTGCGCGTGCTGGTGGCCGAGGACAACGAGGCCAATCAGCGCGTCGTGCGGACGGTCCTCAACGCCCTGGGGATCGATCCGGTGATCGTGGCCGACGGCGAGGCGGTGGTGCGGGCCTGGAGCACGGACGCCTGGGATCTGGTGCTGATGGATATCCAGATGCCTCTGAAGAACGGCATCGACGCCACGCTGGAAATCCGACGCCTCGAGGCTGAGCGCAGCCTTCCCGCCACGCGGATCGTCGCGTTGACCGCCAACGCCATGCCGCACCAGATCGAGACCTACAGCGCCGCCGGCATGAACGGCGTCGTGCAAAAGCCGATCATGATCACCGATCTGCAGGCCGCGCTGACGGGTGACCGCGCGGCCTGAGCGAGGCTCTGGTGCGCGATGGTCCGCCAGCCAAGAGCAGCTACTTCTCGAACACCACCTTGCCGTTCACAACCGTCAGCACCGGCTGGGCCGTCAGGATGGCCTTGGGCTCGACCGTCATCAGGTCGCGGTCGAAGACCGTGACGTCGGCCTTCTTGCCGGCCTCCAGCGTGCCCAGCTCCTTTTCGCGGAACACGGCGTAGGCGGGGGCCAGGGTCAGCATCTTCAGCGCTTCGGCCCGGCTGACCGCCTGGTCGAGGTGCCAGTCGGCGTTGGCGAAGCCGTCCAGGCTGTGGCGATAGACGGCGGCGTAGAACTCGATGCGCGGGTCACCGACCTCGACCGGAGCGTCCGAGCCCGCCGCCACCACGACGCCGGCCTTCAGGAAGTCGGCCCAGCGGTAGCCCTCGTGCAGGCGCGCCTTGCCCAGGCGTGCGGGGGCGAAGAAGAGATCGCCGATCGCGTGGCTGGGCTGCATCGAGGCGATGATCCCCAGCTTGGCGAAGCGCGGCACGTCGGTGTCGGCGACGATCTGCGAATGCTCGTTACGCCACCGCGCGGCCTTAGCGTCGGCGCCCAGGCTCTGCTCGAACCAGTCGAGCACCAGGCGGTTGCCGCGATCGCCGATGGCGTGCATGGCAACCTGGGCCCCTGCGGCCTTGGCGCGCTTCATTAGCGCCAGACCCTGCTCCGGCTGGGTCAGCTGCAGGCCCAGCGTGTCGGCGTCGCTGTAGGGCTCCAGCAGGGCCGCGCCGCGTGAGCCCAGGGCGCCGTCCATATAGAGCTTGATGCCGCGCGTGCGGATCAGGCCGGTGGCGTCGGTCTGCGGCCCCTTGCTCAGCACCTCTTCGGCGCCGCCGGGGTCCATGTAGTTGTCGATACGGATATGGAAGGCGCCCTTGGCGGCCTCGTCGCGCAGCAAGGCCAGGTCCTCGGCCATGACGCTCATATTGGCCATGCCCGTCCAGCCGCGCGCGGCGTAGATCTGGCTGGCCTTGCGCAGGGCCTCGCGCTTGAGGGCCTCGTTCGGCGGCGGAATCACGCCCCGCACCAAAGCTTGGGCGTGGTCGATCAACATGCCGTCGGGCTGGCCGTCAGGTCCTTTGAGGATGTCGCCGCCGGGCGGCGCGACGGTGGCGGCGGTGACCCCGGCCTTGGCCAGGGCGGCGCTGGAGGCGACGCTGGCGTGACCGTCCGAGCGGCCCAGCACCACGATCCGCCCCGGCGCGGCGGCGTCCAGATCCGCCTTGGTGGGGAAGCGCTTCTCGGGCCAGTGGGTCTCGATCCAGCCCCGGCCCGAGATCGGGCCCTCGGGATGGGCGGCCGCATAGGCCTTCACCGCCGCCACCAGTTCGGCGACCGACTTCACCTGATCAAGGTTCAACGTCAGCTCGCGCAGGCCGATCCCGGTCAGGTGGGCGTGGGCGTCGACAAAGCCCGGATAGGCCGCCGCCCCCTTCAGGTCGATGGCGCGGACATCCTTGGCGGCCTTGGCCTTGGCGGTGGCCAGCGGGCCGACAAACAGGATCTTGTCGTCGCGGATCAGCACCGCCTCAGCCTTGGGCGCGGCCTCGACGCCGGTATGGATCGGACCGCCATGGATCAGCAGGTCGCCGGCCCAGGCCGAGCCAAGCGAGGTGGCGGCCAGCAGGGCGGCGGCAAAAGCGGTGGAGGCGAGGCGACGCACGGGCGTTCTCCGAGAACAGCAAGATCTGGAAAACGTACGGCGCGCTCCTGCCAAGTCGCAACAGGCCTGCTAGTTTTTTGGCATGACCACGCAGGGTTTTACCCTTTTCGACACTGTGATCGGTCGCTGCGGCCTGGCCTGGGGCGCGCGCGGCCTGATTGGCGTGCAGCTGCCCGAGACCACGCCCGGCGCGGCCTGGGCCCGACTGCGCCGACGACCTGGCCGACGTCGTCTTGGACGTGGAGGGGCAGAGCGCCTTTAATCTGCGGGTCTACGAGATCGCCCGGGCCATCACCCCTGGCGACACCTCGACTTACGGCGAGGTGGCCCGCGCCATGGGCGAACCCGGCGCGGCGCGCGCTGTGGGCAAGGCCCTGGGCGAGAATCCCTGGCCGATCGTGGTGCCCTGCCACCGAGTGCTGGGATCATCTGGGAGCATGGGCGGCTTCTCGGCGCCGGGCGGCTCGACGACCAAGGCCCGGCTGCTGACGATCGAGAAGGCGAAGACCAGCGCCGCGCCGACCTTGTTTGACCTGGAGTTCTCGGTCGCCCCGCCGAGGGGCGGGTAGGGGGCTTTGAGCCTGGTCGGATACTTCAACAGCCGACCTCCCCGGCGAACGCCGGGGCCCAGATTCATCTGGGGCGGCTGGGGGGTGATGCGACATCACGCGGCGCTTATCGGACTGCTGCTGGCGGGCTCGATCTGGATCCCGGCATTGGCTTCGCCGCACTGACGTGTCGCCGGGAAGGTCGGGTTTCTGGGGTAAGGCGAGAGACTGTTCACGGCCCGTTGCGGCCTCAAGAGCGCCCCCTCCGTCACGTCGCCTATTGGCGCCGCGCCACCTCCCCCGTTTCACGGGTGAGGAGGCCACCGCAACCCTCCTGCCCCGCTTGCGGGGGAGGTGGATCGCTGCGGATACGCAGCGAGACGGAGGGGGCGTCCCTGCGTCCTTTGAGGTGCGCTCAGGTGCGAGCCAAAGGCGAGCCTCGAAGGACGCACTGAGTCCGACTTCCACCGCTTCCTGAAGTCACCAACGTCCGTTCGTAGCCCTGCTGTGCGCTTACGACCCGTCTATAGGTCACAGCGTATCGGCTATCTGAGGCTGGGGAGTCGAGAACACGGAAACACCGCTTAACGCCCGCTAACGTTCCGCCGAACAGGGGCGAAACGAATCAGGACCGAATCAGCGACGTTCGCCAATTCGGTGTTTGTTCCCTACTAGCTATGGTAGCTTAAACCACATTAACCACAAATCGGTTTCAGCGCGCCCGGCTATTTCGCCGCAGTCTGGTCGGGCGGGCACTCAGCCGACAGGCGCTTGGCGGTCATGGTTCCGGCCAGCGGCAAGCCGTTGATGGTCTTCAGGTGGATGTTCAGCTTGAAGCGCTCGGGCGTGTAGCTGCCCTCGGCCGTGACCGGGGCGACGCGGTCCTTCTTGTCGGTCCACGACCCCTTCAGCCGGATCTTGCCGTTCTGGACCACATTGGTGGTGTAGTCGCAGCGGTACTTGCGGGTGCAGATGCCGCGTGAGAACTGCTCGACATCAGCGGGCTTCAGGCAGCGGGTCTCGCTGCCGGCCGGGATCGGGCCGATCTTGTAGTCGTACTCCCAATGACCGGGCAGAATCGTCGTCTTGCCGGTTGCGGGGGGCGCAACCGGGGTCGCGACGCGACTCGCCGCGCTGGCCATCGGCGGGGCCAGGCTGAATCCGGCCATGGCGACGCCGGCGGCGAGGGCCAGGGCGGAGGCGGCGAGGGTGGTCGAACGCATGGGGCGGGTCTCCTTCAGGCGACTTCTATATAAGGCGCCAGATGAACCGTGCTTGAAGGCGGCGCGGGTGGGGCGGGTTGCTTTGCGGCGGCGAAGTCAGCGCGCGCGCTCAAACCCAGACCAGCCTTGACTCAAGGGCGGGCCTTCGCCTATATCGCCCGCTCTCGCGCGGCCGGCTCGTCCGGCTGGCGTGTCCGAATTCATATCTTAGCGGGCCAGGCTCTTCTCAAGAGGGCGGGGCTTCGCACAAGCCAAGGTAACCACCATGTCGCGCCGTTGCGAACTTACCGGTATCGGTCCGATGGTCGGCCACAATGTGAGCCACTCGAACATCAAGACCAAGCGCCGCTTCCTGCCGGCCCTGTCGCCCGCCACGCTCCAGTCGGAGTCGCTGGGCCAGAGCTTCAAGCTGCGCATCAGCAACGCGGCTCTGCGCACGCTCGACTTCAAGGGCGGCCTGGACACCTTCCTGCTGGGCGCCAAGGACGAGCAGCTGTCGCCGCGCGCCCTGAAGATCAAGGCCCAGGTGAAGGCCAAGGCCAAGGCCGCCGCTCAGGCCGCCTAAGGCTTCCAGCCCTTCAAGGCTGACGACTTTGAAAGCCCGTCGGGAGTGATCCCGGCGGGTTTTTCGTCATTGTCGTTCGGCGGGGCCGCATGGCAGGTTGGGCAGGCAGAGCCGGGGGGCGCCAATGTCTGACACCGCCATTGCGCCGAAACGGCGTTTCTTCTTCGCGACCGCCGTCATCATGGCGGCCATCGTCGTTCTAAGTTTCCCGCTGACCTACTATGCGCCGCTAGTCACGGGCTCGAAGCGGTTCGACCTTCTGCACCACGTCCACGGCTTCGCGTTCTTCGCCTGGATGGGGCTCTATGTCTGGCAGACTTGGCTGGCCTCGCGGGGCCGCATCGCGTTCCATCGAGAGATCGGCCTTGCGGGGCTCGTTCTCGCGGGTGCGATGATTCCGCTGGGATACTGGATGGCGCAACGCGCCGCCGAACTGCGTATCGCCGCCGGGACGTCGGATCCCTATTACGGCACATGGTTCAATCTGACGGACCTGACGCTCTTCGCCATGCTGATGCTCGCGTCTGTCGCGATGGTCACCCGCAAGCGAGAGTGGCACCGGCGTCTGACCTATGTGGCGACGCTATGTCTCGTCGCTCCGGCAGCGACCCGCTGGACCTTGAAGTTCCCGCTCTTGGCGCCGTTACCGCTGGATATCTTCAGTTATCTGGTGATGGACCCGTTTCTGATCGCCCTGGCGCTCTACGACCGCAAGGCGACGGGGCGCTTCCACCCCGCCACCGTACTCTGCGTCGCAATGCTGCTACCCCTTCAGATTAGCGCGGCATGGATCGCGCGCAGCGAATGGTGGAGCGCGCTGGCGCCGACGCTGATCGGTCCGCGCTAGTTCACGCAGGCGTCGACTAGAAATCCATCGTCAGGAACAGCGCCGCCGCGCGGGGCGCGTTGACGTCGTAGGTTCCGCTGCTGACCACGCGCCAGTCGAAGACGTTCGTCAGGTTGGTCACCTGCAGGCGCAGCAGGGCCGGCGTCTTGCCCATGTCGAAGCGGTAGCGCAGGCCCGCGTCCCAGATCGTCGCGGCCGGGGTCGAGACTCGGTTCAGCTGGTCGGCGGTACGGCGGCCGTGGTGGTTGGCTCCGAAGGTCAGGGCCAGACCCTCGACCGGCAGCGTCCAGGTCCCGCTCAGCGTCAGGGTGGTCGTCGTCTGGCCCACCGGCTTGCGGCCCAGCCGTCCCTGCTCGACGGGTGCGCCGGTGACCCGAGGACGCATCAGGACGGCGCCGGCGACGAGATTCAGGCCCTCGATCGGCGCGCCGGTCAGGCTGACCTCCAGGCCCCGGTGACGGACCATCCCCATCTCGCGGAACACATTGGCCTCGTCAGGCGCGAAATAGGGTTTGCGGACGTCGAAGGCGCCGGCGACCAGCCGCAGGTCGCCCGGAAGAACCCAGCGCACGCCCGCGTCCCACTGGTCGGTCATGATGGCTGGCAGGGCCTGGGTGCGGTTGGCGGCGCTGTCGGGCGCGACGCCGCTTTCCTCCAGGCCGCGCGTGACGCTGCCGTAGAGGGCGAGCTGCAGCGTCAGGGTCCAGGAGGCGGCGGCGTTATAGAGCCAGGCGCTGTCCTGGGTGAGGGCGGGCGCGACGCCGGGACGACGCACGGTCTTGTCGTAGTCGGTGCGCTGCAGGCCCAGCATCAGCGAGCCGCGACCGCGCCAGCGCAGGTCATAGGCCACGCCGCCGGTCCACTGCTTGACCTGCTCGGCGGTGCGGGCCCCCAGTACGAAGGCCGGCGGCGGGGTGTTGATTGGGTCCTCCAGCCGCACCGTCCCGTAGCTATAGGCGCCGCCGCCGCCATAGAGGCTGTCGCGCACCCGGCCGCGCACCGAGGCGTGCAGCCCGTGCGAGAGCGCGCCGCTGATGAGGGTACGGCTGATCCGGGCCTCGCCGCTGGTGGAGACGATGCTCTGCTGCGGATCGCGGCTGATCCGGCGGGTCGCCAGGCCGTCGGCGGTGATTCCCGTCAGGACGTGGGCGTAGTTCTCGCGTGTGTCCTGCTCCGAGCGGAACAGGCCCAGCGACAGGCCAAGGTCGGCGGGCAAGGGAGCCTGGACCACGAGGCCGCTGTTGGTGGCGACGCTGCGGTTGTCGGCCCAGCTGGGGCCGACATAGCGGCGGCGCGCCACGTCGGGCGGCAGCACGCCGGGGGCGGCCACGTAGATCGGCGCGGACTCGCGGTTCCAGGTATCCACGCGGCTCCAGAAGGGCAGGACCTGGACGCCCGGCGCCGGACGCCAGCGTGCGCCCAGGGCGTAGGACGCATAGACCGCGTCCGCGCCGCTGCCGTACTCGTCGTCGAAGCCGGCCACGCCGCCGAACAGGCTGAGCGTGTTGGAGACCGGCAGCTGACCGTCCAGCTCGATGCGACCGCCGTTCAAGGGGCCATAGCCGGCCAGGACGCTCAGCAGCGGCTCATCGCCGGATGGGCGGATGCGGAAGTCGACCACGCCGGTCGGGGCCGGGAACAGATAGTTCTGCGCCGCCAGGCCCACGCGCACGACATTGCTGGCCACCAGGCGGTCGGTGAAGCTGGCGGGCCGGTCCATATAGAGCCCTTCCAGCCGGATGTTGCCGGCGGCGATCGGCGAGAAGCCCCGCACCTCACTGGAGCTGTAAAGGCCCACCCGCTCGTTGCCGATGCTGGCGCCGAAGGCGTCCTCGGCCCCGGCGACGGCGTTGTCACCGACCCGCTGGGCGAGGGCCGCACCAGGCGCGACGACGGCGGAGGCGAAGAGAAGCGCCGTCAGGCGGCGGGAGGGGAAACGCATGTCCAACGCACTCGCAAGAACCAGGGCGAGCCTTTCCGCGCGGGTTCAGCGCGCGATCCTGAGGGCTCCCCCTGCCTGTTATTCTGTAACAGGTGGCAATGGGGCAATTGCGTGGGTTTGGCAAGGCGCGACACCGGGCGTTCCGTTGACCTCGATCGCTTGGCGCCAAGGCGGATCGCTT
>NCDQ01000670.1:0-1141 GCA_002280275.1 Caulobacter vibrioides
TCCCCCTGGAACAAGCCGCTCTTTGAAAGCGGGTTCGAGAAACGGCGCTTGAGAATCCTCAACAGCCTGGGCCTGGGCATGGCCAAGGCGCGGGCCCGCATCGAGGTTCGCGGCAAGGCTGGCCGGGACGTCTCCGTCCTCGTCGGCGATACTCGGGTTCCGCTTCGCCTGGACCACCCGCTGGCGGAGCCGGACAGGCAAGGCCAGTGGCAAGTCCGACAAGGCCCTGCCGACACCTTGAGGCTGATGATCGGGCCGAGTACAGGCCGCGCGGACGGCTATCAGGTCTTCTGGGAAGATGTCGCCGATGATCCGCTTGAGGAGCGCCTGTCCGCCGTGGCCCTGGAAATCCTGGTGGCTGGCGAAGCGGAGTTTCGGGCGGAGGCCGCGCGCGCTCATGCCCGACAACTCCAGTACAGGGCGCAACTGGCTCAAACGATGGAAAGGCGACGGGTCGAGCCCAGGAAGCAACCCGATCCCCCGATCGCCTTCCCACAACAGGGGCGCCAACATCTGCTCACCCAAGCCGCAGAATGGCGCGCCGCCCAAGACGTCCGGGGCTTCGTGGCCGCAGCTCTCGCCCGATCAGATGCGACGCAGTCCCTCATGGCGTGGGCAACTTAGGCGCTGGCGGAAGCCGACGCGCTCGATCCAGTCACGTCCCAGGTCCCGATATTTTCCAAGGCGCTGAAAGCCTAGGGCACGGCTTGGCAGTGCGATGTCCCGCGCGGACTCGCCGATAAAATTTCATCCAGTGACTGTCTCCCATGAGCGTTTGAGACGTCTCAGAACGGCGCACCAGGTGATCTTGAGTGAGGAACGGTCATTGGCCAAAGGACCCGAAAACCCTACGACCCGCACTGTGACCGGTCCGAAGCGACGTTCGAGAAGAACGCCGGCAGTGATCGTGGTCACCGATGACTGGCCCGATGGCGTTCCTATAACCATCCAGGAGGTAAGGGTGATCGAGACCCATCTCAGCTCAGTCCTCGATGAGCTTTTAGGCCCCCTGCCCTAAGCGCAGCGCAAACTAACGCATCGCTGATATGCCAGCAGGAGCCGCCGCCGCTCGCAGACAGGTGGTTACAGGGCTGACCTAGAGCGGCAGAGGATCTTGATGTCAAACGCCCGTCGGCGTGGG
>NCDQ01000670.1:1162-3065 GCA_002280275.1 Caulobacter vibrioides
GCAGCCGAACACAGGTGATCTGGTCATCACCTCGCCACGTGCGACGCTCCAACGCCAAGCAAGCCGCGCTGGCGTTTATGCCAAGCAAATTGGCCGTGAAGCGTGAGACGTTGACGGCGCTGATGCGATGCTCGGCCTCGGTCCAAGCGACCGTCCCGAGCAGCCAGGCCCCTGGCGGCGCCCTTGAGAAATCTGCCTCCGCGGCGTCGGGCACGGCCGTCAGATTGATCACCCGTTCCTCCAGCGCGAACGGGCGCTCGTTGGAGCGATGCAGGCACGTCAAGGCCAGAACCCTACTCGAGGCGGTCAGGTCGAGTTTGGTCATTTCGACGCGATCAGGCCGCCGCAGCTGGCGTGACAGAAGTTCGTAGCGATAGGCCGCGCCGCGCCCGCTGATCTCGGCCTGGATGTCAGGGATATCCAGGACCACGGAATGGACCCTGGGGTGGCAGACGAAGGAGCCCGCCCCGCGCTGGCGGATGATCAGGCCCCGCTCGGCGAGCGGCGACAGCGCCTTGTTCACGGTCATTCGCGAGCAGCCGTACTGCGCCATCAGTTCGTGCTCGAAGGGGATCCGATGGCCCGGCAGCCCAGGCGAAATCCGATCGCCTGAAGCTGCGAAAGAGCAGGATGACTCCGCTGAGGGCCAACCAGGCGACGCCTGTCGCCACCGTGATGATCAGCGGGTGGTTGAAGCTGGTGCGATTGGAATAGTCCATGATGTGCAGCATCCAGAAGACGTCCCACAACCGCCAGGTGTCGGTTCGGCGTTCGACCACGTCGCCGGTGGCGGCGGCGACATAGAGGGTGGTGTGGTCCGCGTCGTTGCAGCTGGCCTTCCACAGGGGCAGCACGCGCGCGGCGACGGCGTCGATGACCACCGGCCGGCCGGTGGTGGCGTCCAGCATCGAAGTCCCTGCGGAGGTCTTCGCCTCGTACACGTAGCGGCCGTTCAGCGGCCGCAGCTTGACGCTCTGGATTGGCGCGCCAACCAAGGTGGCTAGCTCGCCGATCGGCACGAGCTTCGTCGGCGCCGCCAAGGCAACAGGCGCACGCACAGTGTGCTCGCCCGAGACCTTGTGGTGGTCGAGCAAGGCCATCATCGCCCCGCTCACCGTCCATAGCAGGAACTGCAGGCCCAAGATCAGGCCAAACCATTTGTGCAGGGTGCGGATCAGCAACATGACGGTCTCACGCGGCGGCTTTGCGGGCCCGCCGACGACGGCGGAAACTGAAGATCAGGAGCCAGGCGCCGCTGGCGCAACTGGCCACGGCCGCCCAGGTGGCGACGCGCAGGAGCGTGTTGTTGACGTTCTCGCGCTCCTGGTAGTCCATGATGTGGAACATCCACACGAAGTCGAAGATGCGCCACAGGTCGTGGCGCTTGGCGACAAGCTCACCGGTCTGGGCCGAGATGTAGAGCGTCGGTCGCCACCAGCCCTGGAACTCGATGCGCCAGAGCGGCGCCGGACGACCGCGGATTTCCGGCGGCGCCTTGCCGAGCAACTCGACGGCTTTGATCGGCCCGACGCCGGCATAAAGCGCCTTGGCGCGAGCTTCCGCAGCGGCCTGGCCCAGCGGCGACAGCTTGTCGCCGGTGCGTGCGTCGAACAAGGCGCGCTCCGAGCCGCCCGTCACGACGTAGACCGGCTGACCCAACTGGGTCTCCAGCCGCACGGCCTGGCTAGGCGCCGCCGTCATCACCGCGCCGGGCTCGACCAGGTTGGCAAGCTCCAGCGGCGGCGATGGCGCGTGGCGCACCAGGTGGTCGCCATGGATGATGTCGAGATGGACGGCGGTCATGTAGAGGCCGCTGAAGGTCCAGAAGACCGCCTGCACGCCGATGACGAGGCCGAGCCATTTGTGAGTGTTCCGGGCGAGGGCCGGCCAACGCATAGTCTTC
>NCDQ01000671.1 GCA_002280275.1 Caulobacter vibrioides
GCCCAGGTCGGTCGCATGCTTGTCCTCGATCGCCTCGCGAGAGAAGCTCCAGACCTGGCTGGAAAGCGCCTTGGTCATGTCTTCGGGTAGGCCCAGAACCTTGCCGATGTCACGCACCGCGCCGCGTGGCCGAAAGCGCTGAACGACGGCGACGAGCGCGCACCGATGGCGACCATAGGTGTCGAAAATCCACTGCATCACCGTCTCGCGGCGCGCGTGCTCGAAATCGACATCGATGTCGGGTGGCTCGTCGCGCTCCTGGCTGACGAAACGCTCGAACAGCAGGTCGTTGCGCTCCGGATCTATGGCGGTAATGCCCAGCACGTAACAGACGGCCGAGTTTGCGGCCGAGCCTCGTCCCTGGCAGAGGATCTCTTGGGAGCGCGCGAAGCGGACGATCGAATTGACCGTCAGGAAGTAGGGCGCATACCCCATGATCCCGATCAGCTTCAGCTCATGGTTCAAGGTCGCTTCGACTTCGGGGGGCACGCCATCGGGGTAGCGCTCGGCCGCGCCCTCCCGGGTCAGCCGCGCCAAGGTCTCCTGGGGCGAGCGACCCTCGTTGACCTCGCTGGGATACTGGTAACTGAGCTCGTCCAGATTGAACCGGCAGCGGTCGGCGATCGACACCGTGGCTGCGACGGCGTCCAGATGCTTGGCGAACAGGCGCTCGATTTCGGGCGGGGCCTTCAAATAGCGGTCGGCGTGGCGATCGCGCTTGAAACCGACATCATCGATCGTCGTACCCTCACGGATGCAGGTGACCACGTCCTGCAGCATGCGCCTGGACGGCTCATGGAAAAGAACCCGGTTGGTCACGACCGGTGTGACGCCGGCCGCCCGGGCCATCTGCTCAAGCCGGTAAAGTCGTAAGGCGTCGCCGGGCCGGCGCCGCAAGGTCAGGGCCAGGTGGGCGTCGGCGCCGAAGATCGCGGCGACCTTCTTCAGCTGCAGGGCGCACAGGTCGTCGGCCTTGTCCGGCACAAGGATGGCGACCAGGCCCTGCGCATGGGCGGCGACATCATCCAGGTCCAGGTCGCATTCGCCCTTGCCGGCACGCTGTTTGCCCAGCGACAGCAGCCTGCACAGCCGCGAATAGGCCGGCCGGTCAGTGGGCAAAACCACCAGGGTCGTGCCG
>NCDQ01000672.1 GCA_002280275.1 Caulobacter vibrioides
GACGCCATCCTGCACGCCTTTGGGCCCGACTCCGTGGCCGAGGTGACCGGGCGCTCGAAGCGCGTGTTGATGCGACACGGCCGCCAGGTTGTGGAGCGACGCTCTTCGTCCAGCAATCGAGCCGAGACAGACGCTTTCCAGTCTGGGCGAAAGAAGATCCTGGTCTTCAGCGACGCCGGTGGAACCGGCCGCAGCTACCACGCCGACGCCAACTGCCTTAACCAGGCCAGACGCTGTCACATGCTGGTCGAAGGCGGGTGGAGAGCCGACAACGCCATCCAGGGCCTTGGCCGAACCAACCGCACCAACCAGGTCCATCCGCCGCTGTTTCGGCCCGTCGCAACGACCATTGTCGGCGAGAAGAGATTCCTATCGACGATTGCGCGCCGCCTGGACAGCATGGGCGCCTTGACCCGGGGCGAGCGCAGATCGACCAGCAACGGCTTGTTCAGGGCCGAAGACAACCTGGAAACCCCATGGGCGCGGCGGGCCCAGCTGGCGCTGTTTACGGCCCTGCGGCAGGGCAAGGTCGAGGGTATGACCATCGACGATTTCGAGAGGAAGACAGCTCTGACGCTGCGCACACCGGACGGCCTCCTGCACGATGCGGAGAACATGCCGGCGCTGACCCAGTTCATGAACCGTGTGCTCGCGCTTTCGATCGGTGACCAGAACACGCTGTTCGCTTCGTTCGATGCGCTCCATGCTGGGATCCTCGAAAAAGCACGCCAGGACGGCACGCTCGATAAGGGGCTAGAGGATATCACGCCCGCGGAACTGGATTTGACCTCCGAAGAGGTGATCCGGACGGACGCCGCGAGACGCTGTCTTCGGCTATCTTGAACGATCATTCCCCACCGGGGCCCACCAGGAGGTCAAGGACGAACGCGGCAATGTCAGCATCGTCCCTCTGACCGACGGCGACGGCAATCGTGTCCACAGCCAGGAAGCGCTCGAAATGCGCGATCAGCTGTTGCTCGACCTGGCCTGCCTACCGGCCGTTCCTGGAGCGCTCGACGCAGCAGATCGGGCGGCTGGAGTGGCTGAGCACGAACCTGCTCGACCTGTCGCGGATCGACGAGCTGTTTCAGGAGGAACAGTGGGGCGTGGACGCGGAAGCCGCCGAACGCACCCAGGC
>NCDQ01000184.1 GCA_002280275.1 Caulobacter vibrioides
GAGATTGCGCGCGCAGGCACGAGACCTTGCTCAATCGGCCATCGGGCGCGACCAGGTGAGAAGTTGCGCTTTCGAAATGGCGGCGGACGATCTTGCCTGGGGTAGAGCGCCGCTTTCGACCTGGCGAACCTTCGCCTTGGATTCGGTCTTGGACCCTGAAGGCGAACCCATTGCGCTCGCCGCGCCTCAGACCGACGCCGCCATCCAAGCAGAGGGCCGCCAGCTCGCGCGTGACATCGAACGGCAGGCGCTTTCTTCGCGCGACGCATTCGATGCGATCCGTGGCTTGGCGGCGGAGCTTGGCGCGGCGGCGCAACTCCAAGCGCTGCTCTGGCGCGATCCTCGCATCAAGGCGCCGGCGCGGCTACGCGCAATCATGCGCGCCTCGATCGAGCCGTTGCAGCGACGGATTGGCGGCCTCACGCTCGATAGCCGGCCGCCGTCGGAAGCCGCGCGGCAGACGGCTCGCCCCATCAGCGCTTGGAGAAAGCTCTTCGGGGGCCACCCCGCATGAGAGTTGACGGATGGACGGAACCCTTTCGCACGTTTTAGCCGACGTCCTATCGAGCGCGGAGATTGTCCCAAGTGGTCTGAATCTCTGGGCATCGGTTCGGTCAGTAGCCAGAACCGTAAGGCCATTGCAGCGCTTGCCGATCGTGACCTTACCGGTCGGCGACGCGACGGTCGATGCCGACCGCCGCGCCGGATTTGAGCAAGTTGCCTCTGCGGGGGCGACGTCAGCCCGTTACGACTGAGTATAGCCAGGCGACCACCAGAAGCGCGCAGACCGCTGACAGCCAGATCACCCAAAAAGGTCGAGGCCTTCTAGGGGAACGACGGGCGATAAACCCCTTGCGCATGTAGGCGATCGGTCGCTGCTCATGGGCCTCACTGCCCGTAATATTGTGCCTGCCAGAGCGCCTATTCACGCGCCACACCTTCTGGCAGGGCGGACGGTGCTAAAGACCCGCGCCGCGCCGCGGCGACCACCATCACGTCTTCAGCATATAGCCACTCTCCCCACTCTCGAGCGCAACGACAAGCGCTTCTGACGTGGCCGCCGCAGCTTGGGCAGGCGTAGCGCGCATTATCATCGGCCGGGCGAAGGGCTCGGGGTCTAGTGGCAGTCATGATTTGGTCTCCATGCGCACTTTGCGCCGTTGGGAGTGAGGGGAGGATGCTCCCCCGACATCGGCCGGGGGAGCCCTTCGGCCCCAGGGGGCGTGGGGCCTACTTCGCGCCTGCGGGGGGACGGGCGCGAGATTTGATGGGCGCGTTGAAACTGCCAGGTTGAGCTGGCAGCGGCCTTCGGCTGTTCGGGTTCTGTCGGCACTTGACTGCCGATGGCCCTTTTTGGGCGTTCATTGTCCCGGCCTGCGCTCGAGAGTCAGGATCGCGAACTAACGTAACCGATAACGTTAGGCGTCAACTGACAGGTCTAATTGTGATGGATGAGAATGCAACGCGCCGAAGCGTGAGCAATTTTCAATATGTCTACGATAACCCTGGCCCCGAAACGCTCGCGCGCTCTCGTGGAACCAGGGCTAGGAGCCTGGGATGAGGCAGATGGGCCGACGATCAGCCAAAAGGCAGACATGAAACTGCATGACTTCATCTTGGCCGATCTGGCCAGGAAGTCAAACCCGACCTTTGACGCCTTCGAGCCGCTGACGGGCTTTGCGTGCTCCGCACGGCGTCCGGCAGCGTTACCCTTCCTAACCGGAAGCGGACCTTCTCAAGGTGAGAGAAGGGTCACGTGTCCCCGGTCGCAGGGGCGACTCCGCTGGCGCTCGGCCGCTGCCAGGAAGCGGACCTTCCCAAGGTCGCCTAAGAGTCAGGCCGGGACCGCGCCGGCGGCGAGAGGGACACTCACCAAATGCGGACCTTCCAAAGGTCCGAGAGGAGTCACGAATTGCCGGGACGTTCTCCCGCCTCATCCAAAACCTCTGTCCGCAATAGTCGGCCGGAGGATAGCCGCCGCGACAGCGCCTCCAGAAATCCCGCATACCGCTCCTGCCCCTTGGCATTCTGCGCCTTCTGATCGCCGGAGCTGAGGCTCGGCGTCGCCGTCAACCATGCCTTCACGAACAGCGCGATCGCTTCGCTTGAGATCGTTACGTCCCTCTCCAAGCGGTCCAAGTCCCTGCCAATGCGATCCAGTCGCCGAACCACAGCGGCCTCCGCCGCCTCATCACTGTCGGGCGACAGATAAGCGGCGACGGCCGCCTGCATGATCTCGGACTTCGACCGCTTCATGCGCCGCGCCGCGGCGTCCAGGGCCAGTGAAAGATCGCGCGTCAGGAAGACCTTCGTCTGGACCTTCATGGCGCCCTCACAGCGGAATGCCGTCATCGGGGTCGAGGGCGGCGACGCGAGCCGCGGCCCTGAACCGCCTGGCCTGTTCGGCCTGTAAGGACTCATCGGCGTCGACTTCCGGGTCCAACCAAGTCTCGAGCGCGATGGGCGGCGGCGGTGTCTCGGCGGGCGCTTCAAACTCGGGTTCGATCCGATGCCCCCCCTCGTCGGCGACCTCGCCAGGTCTGCCCTGTGGGGCGGTCCCGGCGCCGATCACCGAGGGCCAATCCGAAGGCGCGTCGGGCGACAAGGGGGGCAGCTTGGTCGGCGGTTTCGTCACGCGACCGGCCAGTTCCTTGTCCAGGTAGTAGCGGACCTTGGTCGCGCGGATCGGCGGCACGCCGGATACTTGCACTAGGGCCTCGTCCGGCGGAAGCTGCATGACCTCGCCCGGCGTGAGCAGCGGCCGAGCGGTTTCCTGGCGGCTGACCATCAAGTGGCCGAGCCAGGGTGATAGCCGGTGTCCGGCGTAGTTCTTCATCGCCCTCATCTCAGTGGCGGTGCCCAGACTGTCGCTGATCCGCCGCGCGGTGCGCTCATCGTTGGTCGAAAACGCGACGCGGACATGACAGTTGTCGAGGATCGAGTTGTTCTCCCCATACGCCTTGGCAATCTGATTCAGGCTCTGCGCTATTAGAAAAGCCTTGATCCGGTAGCCGGCCATGAACGCCATGGCCTGCTCGAAAAAGTCGAGCCGACCGAGCGCTGGAAACTCGTCGAGCATGAGCAGCAGGCGCGGCCGATGCTGTACGGTTTTCAGATCCTCTGTAAGTCGACGCCCGATCTGGTTGAGGATCAGGCGGATGAGCGGGCGCGTGCGACTGATATCCGAGGGGGGCACCACCAGATAGAGGGTCACCGGACGCCCCGGAGCGACCAGGTCATCGATGCGCCAATCGCACCGCGCGGTCACCGCCGAGACAATCGGATCCCGATAGAGTCCCAGGAAGCTCATCGCGGTCGACAACACCCCCGACCGCTCATTGTCGCTCTTGTTGAGCAGCTCCCGCGCGGCTGACGCGACGACCGGATGGACCCCCTCGCCGAGGTGCCGCGTCGCCATCATGGCCCGAAGGGTCGCCTCGATCGTGCGCTTAGGATCGGCCAGGAAATTGGCGACACCGGCCAGGGTCTTGTCAGGCTCGGCATAGAGGACGTGGAGGATGGCGCCGACCAGGAGGCTGTGGCTGGTTTTATCCCAGTGGGACCGACGCTCGAGCGCACCGTCTGGGTCTACCAGAATGTCGGCGATATTCTGAACGTCCCTCACCTCGGTCGGACCGCGCCGCACTTCCAGCAAAGGATTATAGGCGCTGGAGGCGGCGTTGGTCGGATCGAACAGCAGCACCGGCCCCACCCTGGCGCGGCATGTCGCCGTCAGGTCCCAGTTCTCCCCCTTGATGTCATGAATAACCGCAGAGCCTGGCCAAGTCAGCAGCGTCGGGACGACCAGCCCCACGCCCTTGCCCGACCGCGTTGGCGCAAAGCACAGGACATGCTCGGGGCCGTCGTGTCGAAGGTAGTGCTCCTTTAGTCGCCCCAGCACGACGCCATCGGCGCCCAGCAGGCCAGCCCCCCTCGCCTCCTCCAAGCTGGCCCACCGGGCGGAGCCGTAGGTCGTCACTTTCTTGGCCTCACGGGCGCGCCAGACCGACATGCCGATCGCCACGACGACGGCGACCAAGGCCCCGCCCGCCGCCATGAACGCGCCACGCACGAACACGTCCGGCGCATAGGCTTCGTAGATGAACCACCATACGAAGAAGGCCGGCGGCGGATAGATTGGCCAGCCACCGATCCGAAACCAGGGTGGCCCCAGCTGCGGCTGGAAGCCGAGGCTCCAGGCCGTCCACTCGGTCGCCAGCCAGACGCCGGCCACGGCCAAAAGGGCGACCACCAGGATCTGGCCCCAAAGAATTTTCGTTCCGCTCATGATGGGTTCCTGCTCCTCAAAGCCCGATCCCCCGCTTGCGCCCCAACGCCCAGTCGACTCCGCCGCCGGGGCTCATCGTGCCCCTGACCTCTTGGCCCAATCGCTCCTCGAGCCCGCGCGTCCAAGGCACGAGCTGGAACCCAAGACCGTCCTCAATCATCGCAAAGCGGCCCGAGACGAGATCAACGCGGCGCTGGTAGACGCCCGTCACCTGATCCCCGGACTTGGTCTCGGTCCAAGTCCCCCCGGTCTCGCGCGTGATACTGTCGGCGACCCGCGCCAGCTCTCGGGCTTTGAGCGTTGCGATCAGAGCCGATTTCGGCCGCCCCAGACGATCGGCCAAACCCTGCGCGGCGAGACGGGCGCGCCGCTGCTCGATCGCGTCTCGAACCGCGCGGCCAAAGCCGCTGGTGGCCAATTCGGTCGGCTCCCGCACGACCAACTGCCGGTCCAGCCAAGTGGCGCCGGACGCAGTCATCTGGCGGTCAATCGAAAGGTCGGACCGATGCACCAACTCCAGCGCGGTCTTCTCGCTCTCGACACGACGGGAGCGAACTTCCACCAGGCCGCCAACCGGGGTGTCACCCGTCGCGCCCAGGTCGCGGAACCGGAAGTGATGCAGCCGACCATCGACCCCATCGACCACGGCATAGGCCCTGCCGTTGAGCTCATCGTGAAGGCCGCGATCGATGAGCTTACCGATCACCGGCGCCTCGAGATCCTCGGCTTGGATCCGCAGGTCAGAGAGATCCCTATCGGCGTCCCGGATCGTCTTGTGCAGGGTCTTTATGATATCGCCGCGCTCGCCCAAGGCGCGCAGGCTCGGCTCCAGATCATCCACGAGCCGCCAGCGACCGCCGTGCTCTTGCGCCAAACCGAGCCGCTCCAGATATTGAGCCCTCCCGATCAGGCGCGGTGGCACGCGGTTGGCCTGCCCCGCCTCAGGCCGAAGGTCGACCAGGCCATCCTCGCCGATCCGGCCTTTGAGGGTGCGGTCTAGGCTCGTCCAGCGCTCGGCCTCGACCTCGCGATCAAGGCTGGCGGCCAGCTCGGCCGGCGTGCGCGGGCCTAGCTCAAGAGAGACCAGAGCCTCGGCCTGTCGCCGCAGTCCTTGGGTGATGTAGTCCGGGTCGATCACCAAGTCGCGCCCATCGTCCCCGACGCCGCGGATCAAGACGTGGACATGGGGATGGTCGGTGTTCCAGTGGTCGACCGCCACCCAGTCGAGCCGCGTGCCGAGATCCTTTTCAGCGCGGACCATCAGGTCGCGTGTGGTGGCCCGCAGGTCGTCCAGTTTCACCGCGTCCTCCGGCGAGATGATAAAGCGGAAGTGGTGGCGGTCATCCTCGCACCGCGCGGCGAAGGCGGCGTGGTCGGCCGCGCCCTCGCGATCGAACATCTCGGCGGGAGCGCCGTCGCGTGTGACCCCTTCGCGTCGCAGATAGCGAATGTGCATGGCCAGCGGCGCGGCCCGATAGCGGCTACCGCGATGACGGACGATCCGCCCCTTGACGATGACGCGTCGATTGCCGAGGCGACCTCGCCGCCCTGCATCGCGTCCACGGCCTGAGCGCCGAAAGCTGCTGCGGCCCTTCAGGTCGAGCGCGCCGAGCCCGCTGCGCCGCGCGGCGCCGACCACCTCCTGAACAAAGCCGCGGGCCGGGCCGACGCCGCTGGCGCCGCGATCGCCGATGCGTCCCAGCCGGACGAAAAACTCGTGATCGTCTGTCATCGAGGCCGGACCTTAGTCTTGGTCCCGGCCAAGCCTTTGACGCCACGAGGAAAGCCCTGAAATCCGGGACCAGGGTCAAAATCAAGGTCCCGGAAATTCTCCAACACCATCAAGGCCATGGACCTGAAAAGTCCCGGCCCTTTAATCTGGCCATCTCCCCCTGCCCTGTGTTCAGCCCTCCCTCGCTCTTCTCCCGACCACTTTCCATGGAGCAAATGCTGCACGGCGCTCATGGCCTGCGCTCCTGGTCCGCGCTTTCCAGGATGGTCATCGCCGTCGCCTCCTCGGGACGAGGGCGATCGGCCCCAGTGCGCTCAACGAACAGGCCGGCCGCTCGCCAATCAGCAGGCCTCCCGATGCCCGGCGACGGCGCTGCTCCTCGATCGGCCAACCGAGCCTCGATACGCGCGACGTAGGCGACGGTCTCTGGCGGCAATCGCTTGGCGCCCGTGAGATAGGCCTGGTAGCGCGTGGGGCCGGCGTTGTAGGCGGCGAGAAAGCCTTGGCGGCCAAAGCGATCGTAGAGTTCGCGCAAATACGCCGCCCCGGCCAAGACATTGTCGCGACGATCAAAGGGATCAACGCCAAGCCCGAGATCAGCGCGGAACTGACGCCAGGTCGCCGGCATCAGTTGCATCAAACCCATGGCGCCTTTGATCGAGACGGCGTTGCGTTCGCCGCCGCTCTCGACCGCGATCACCGCTTCGATCCAAGTGGCAGGAACGCCAAACCGATGCGACGCCTCGTCGATCGCCGTCACCAGCTCGCCGACATTCCGGAACCGTTCTTGCGCCAAAGCGGACACGGCAGGCGTCAGGGCGGTCTTGGCCGGGACGAGGAAAGGTCGGTCAAGACGGCCGAACAAGGAAAGGAGGGGCGCGAACAACACCTCAGCGCTCCCAAGTCCAGAGCGGGCGAAGGCGGCCGGCGACGCAATGGCGCGGAAGTGGCCCGAAATAGCGTCCGTCCAGACTGTGCGGCGCATGCGGGTTGAGCAGGAAGACCTCGTCGGCGCGCAAGGTCCGGCATCCGCTGTAGGCGACCATCGGGCGACCTAGGTGATCGCGATGCAATGGTCTTGCGACGACCTGACCGTCGATGCGGACCCGTCCCCCTCGCGCGCAGACAGCCTGCCCGCCGACCGCCGCCACGTGCTTGATGAGCGGGACGTTGAGCGGCAGGTAGCCCCGGATCGCCATCCACCGCGCCAAGGCTTGCGGCGGACGAACCAGGGCCAGATCGCCGATCGCCGGTTCGTTGGCGGCCAGCCAGTAGAAGCCGAAGGGCGCGCTGGCCGTCGTGTTGAAGATCAGGCGCTTGGCCGGCTGGAACAACCAGCCCGCCGACAGCAGCAGGCACGCCGCGCCGCTAACCAGCAGATGCCGCATGCGGGTCTTGCTCATCGGCCGAGCCTCCGACGCAGAAGCCAGGCGCGATGCCGTGCGCGGTCATAGACACGCGGCGACAGCCCGACACCGAGCCGCGCGCCGACGTGCCGCCAATGATCGGGCGCAACGTCCTGCGCCCTGAGGCCCAAACCTTCAACGGCGTCGAGCGCCGCGAGAACGGCCTGGACCTTGGACCAGCCGTTGAGATTGAGCAGGATTTCAGCACCCGGGGCGACGTAAGGATAGGTGGTGAACCCCTCCCCTGGCGACACGGCGCGCAAGATCGCGATGCGCGACTCGACCGTGCCGTAGTCGCCCGAGCGCCAGCGGACCAGAGCAAAGACGGCTCCAGGTCTGAATTCGACGAGCCGCCGCCGGCGGTCGATGATGCGCTCACCCGCCTGCGCCCCAAAGCGGATCCAGCGCTCGATTTGGCCTTCCAGCCACAGCAATTCGACCTGTGTGTTCACGGCTCGCGCCCTTCGATCGTCGCCGGGGCTGCGGTGAAGGCGGTCGAGACGGCCGCATGGCGCTTGGCTGGGGAGACGAATTGGGCGTTGGGATCGCTTGTCGAGATCCGCGCCCCGCGCGCCGACCAGGCCTGCAGGTCCTCCAACGTGTAGACGACCCGACCGCCGATCTTGCGATAGACGGGGCCCGTTCCGTAGGAGCGATGCTTCTCAAGCGTGCGATCAGACAGGCCCAGAAAGCGCGCAGCTTCAGGCGTCCGAAGGTGTCGCGGCGGTCCGGGCAGGCCGTTGCTGCTCATGGCGTATCCTCGGCGACGCTCGGATAAGGCCGGCGCCGTTCGGATAGGCTGGCGCGCCAAGGCCGCCCTGGGGGATGACGAAGATCGGGGGCGCTGTTTTCGTCACCCTCTCAGGTCGTTACAATCCGCCGCGCAGAAGCTTGAAGTAGCCGCCGTTCATCAGCGCCCTTCCCGCGTGAACCAGCCTGATCGTTGAGGCCCTGACAGCCGCGGTCTTCCACGCCTCGCCATCGAGCGCGCGCGGTCCGAAAACATGCTCGGCGATCGCCCGATAGCTATGGCCGTTCAGAGCGCCGTCCAGAGCCGCAAGACAGCGATGGAGGCGCGAGAGCTGCGCGCCGGTCAGATGCGATTTGGGAGGTGGCCGGCCGGTCGACAGTCGGTCCAGCGCGTCAACAGCGCGCACGCGAAGGCGCAGATGTTCGTCATAGGTGAGTGCGACGATCAGCGGCCCATCGGCGGATCCCCGCCCCTGCACGAGCACCTGCAACCCCCAATCGGTGCGAAGATGAAGTCCCTCGTCGGCCTGGACGCGGTGACCGCTGGGCAGCGAATAGGGCGCGCCGCCGCTGAAGTCGGGTGCTCGCGGCTCAAGCGGCAAGACGACACCGGGCGCGGCTTCAGGCAGCCAAAAGACTTGCGCCTCCCTGGCGCCGAGCGCCGGGTCAGCGGCGAACCGCAGGCCCCATCGCCGATCGATGGGGGCGAGCGGCTCGCGCCGTTCTCGCCGCCACAGCGCGTAAGCCGAACGATAGTCCGGGTTGCGTCGTAGAAACTCCCAGGCCAGGAACGGCGCGCTGAACCAATGTCCCGCGCCGCCGCCGCGGCTCCTGCCGGGCGGCCGTCCTACTCCCGACGAGACAACGGGCACGGCCATGCTTCATGGCGCCAGACGCTCGTCTGGGGACACAGCTAAGCCATGGAAAATCGTTTGTTCTGACGCCGCTTTCGATCCACGCGGCGAGGTTCCGGCGAGCAAATCGCAATTCACCGCGTCATTTGATCAGTATGACCGCACCTGAACCGGCAAGTCTAGGCAGGCTTGAACCGAAGCGTGATGGCGAGAACCTCGTCAATCCACTGCAACTCTTCAATCGTCAAACCAGATAGGCGCTGAACAATCCCAACAAGAGGATCGTCCCGGCCGTCCTGAATCGCAAATTCGCCGACGCCGAACAGATCGCGGAGATTCACCTCGAAGACCGCAGCGAGCCTGACAAGAGTTTCAAAAGTCGGCGCGTTGCCAGCTTCCAGGCTCTGCACGGTCCCGGGCTGACGATCGATCTTCTCTGCGAGCTGGGATTGAGTCAGCCCAAGCCGCTTGCGGTGATGTTTCACCACAGCGCCAAGCTGATCCTCGATTTTAGCCATAAGCTCTGCAGCCCGCCCGTTGGTAACAACGGATTTTCAGCTAGGGCGGCAAAGCCACACAGACGTTCAAAACATATCTTTTCAGATTTTATATCTTTCAAACTTGGTTTTTACGTAGGAATCTGTGGGCGATCGTTGTTCGGACTATACCCGTGGACGCCACCCTCCCGCCTGCCCCTTCCCGCTTGTCGCTTACCGACTCGCTCGAACAGCTCTTCAAGCGCCACGACCCATGGTTCCGGCCGCTCATGCGCCAGCGTCATGGCGACATCGCCGCCGAAGATTTGGTGCATGAGAGCTACCTTCGCGCCGCGCCCTATCTGGCCGCCGGTACGCTGCGCCACCCCGAGGCGCTTCTGATCCGGATCGCCGAGAACCTAGCCTCGAACATGCGTCGAGACCGGTACCCCGAAATCGCCCAAGACCTTGGAACGTCTGCCTTCGAGAAGCACGCCTCGACGCCCACGCAAGACTATGCGGTCACCTTCAAACAGATCGTGCTGGCCCTACCGACGGAGTTGCGCGATGTTTTCATGCTCAACCATGTGCAGGGCATGACCTACGAGGAGATCGCCGTCCATTTGGGAATTCCGCGGACGACGGTTCACCACCGGATGCGTAAGGCCCTTGAGAAGACCTCAAAAGCGATGCGGGACTAGGGCGGACGCTCGACATGATCGATGACCGACGAAAGACCCTCCGCCAGGACAAGGAAGCGGCGGCCTGGTTCACCGTGCTGAACGACGCCACCGCCGAGGTCGAGAACGAGGACCTCGAAAAGTTCGACAAATGGATCCAGCGCGACGGTAATCGCGCCGCCTATCGGCGGATCGAGGACATCAGCAGCGCCGCCGGCGCGCTGCGGAATGACACGGAAATGCAAGCCGCAGCGCGCCAAGCCCTCGCTCGTCCCACCCAGAAGCAGCCTGGTCCCGCGCGGCTTTCCCTACGGATGCCCCGCCTGTGGGGCGGACTGGCGCTCGCCGGCGTCGTAGCGGCGGGCCTGGTGATCTTGATCGGCGGCCAAGCCAAGACCTACGAGACGGACGTCGGCGAGCGCATGACCGCTCATCTCGACGACGGCTCCACGGTTGAGCTCAATACCGATACGCGTCTGAGGGTGAAGTTCAGGCTCGGCGAGCGCCGGCTCGACCTCGTCAAGGGTCAGGCGTTCTTCAACGTCGCCCACGACGCAAGACGGCCCTTTCTGGTGACCGCCGGACCGATGGAGGTTCGCGCCGTCGGCACACGCTTCGATGTCCGACACGATGGGCCTGGCGCCTCGGTCGTCCTGGCCCAGGGCAAGGTCCAGGTGCGCGCCAAGGACGTGCCTGAGGCGGCCTGGACGCTGTCGCCCGGCCAAGAACTGGTTCTGCGCCCAGGCGTCCGCGCCCATCCGCAAACGATTGGTCGGGGAG
>NCDQ01000673.1 GCA_002280275.1 Caulobacter vibrioides
AAGACGGGGTCGGATGAGCGGGCTGTCCTGCTGCTGCGCGGGCGCGAAAAGGGCGTCGAACGCCTCAATCTGCGGACCTCCCCTGATCTCGCGGCCCTGGGGCTGCCGCTCACCGGCGATGTCGCCTTGCGCGATGTGTCGGCGGTTTTCCGAAACGGACGCTGCGCGCGGGCCGGGGGCGAGATGCGCCTGCGGTTGATCGGGGAGGGCCCGCTGCGCGGCGCCGTCCTCAGCGGTGTCGCCGTCTGCCGCGCCGACACCTGGACAACGGCCCTCAGCGGCCGGGCCGCGGGCGCGGACCTGACCCTGAGCGGACGCGTGCAGGGCGATGGCGGCTACCAGCTGGAGATGGCGGTCGCGACCACCGATCCGGATCTCATCCAGGGTCTGGTCGCCAGCGGCTTCGCCCGTGACGCGACGGGCGTGCGGCGTGCGGTCGATGGCCGGCTGGCTTCGTCCTCAGCCCAATAGGGCGTGCAGCGGCCCCCAAAGCCAGGTCAACCAAGCCCCGATCGCCAGAAAGGTCCCGAACGGCAGCTGCTGGCCGGCCGCAAAGCGGCGGCGGACGAGGGCCTGGGCGATGGCCACGCTGAGGCCGGCGACGCAGGCCCAGATCAGCACTGACGGCAGGCCCTGCCAGCCGACCCAAGCGCCGATCGCGCCCAGCAGGCGCGGATCGCCGCCGCCCATGCCGTCAAAGCCGCGCACCTTCTTGTAGAGCCAGGCGATCAAGGCCAGGCCCCCATAGCCCGCCGCGGCGCCGACGAGCGACGTCCAGATTGAGACCTCTCCGATCGCCAGGGTCGCGATCACGCCCAGGGCGCCGAAGGGCAGGGTCAGCCTGTCGGGAAGCCACAGGTGCTCGGCGTCGACCGTCGCGATCAACAGCAGCATCCAGCCAAAGACCGCCGTGACCAGGACGGTCGCGCCAGAGAAGGCCAGCGCGCTCCAGAGCGCGATCAGCAGACATCCGCCTTCCAGGAGAAGGTAGCGCCAGGGTATCGGCGCCCCGCAGGTCCTGCAGCGTCCGCGTAGCGCAAGAAAGCTGACCAGCGGCACAAGGTCGGCCACGCCCAGCTGGCGCTTGCATGCGTCACACGTCGACCGCGACATCGCCCAAGGGCGATCCGCCGGA
>NCDQ01000185.1 GCA_002280275.1 Caulobacter vibrioides
CAGTCCGGGGAACGCAAGCGGTCTCGATCTGGACCCCGGCGTTCGCCGGGGAGGTTGGGGGATGTAGCCTAATGCAGCACCTGCGACACCAGCGCGGGGTCGGTCCAGCCGCCGCTCTCGATCAGGCGCTTGACCGCGTCGCGCTCGGTCTTCAGGCGCAACAGGGTCTGGAAGTCGCTGTCGTCGGCGAGGTCGGTCTTGGCGTCGTCCACGGCCCGCTCCAGCGCGGTCAGGCGCAAAAGCAGGTCGAAGGCCTGCGACCAGAGCCCGCGGATCGCCTCCTCAGGGCTCTGGGCCGCGCTCTGGGCGACATCCAGAGCCTTCACATGGGCCGCCGCGCGCTCCAGGGCCGCCAGAGCACCCTCGTCATAGCCCGCAGACGCCAGCCGCCCCCGAAGCAAGCCGGTCTCGACGTGATCAGCCTCCAGCCGCAGGTTGACCAGCTCATGGGCGATGGCGTCGAGACGCTCGTCGCCGAAGCCCTGGTTCATCAGCACCTCGATGCGGTCGTCGACCACCTTGGGATCGCGGATCGCGGCGATCAGCAGGGCCGCCGAGAACGGACGCGGCGCCTGGTGCAGGGCGGCGGCGGCCTGACGCCCCGCGGCGGTGGCCCCCTCCAGGCGAGGCTTACCCCAGGGCCGGCGCGGGCTGTTGTCCCAGCGCTGGCGCGACAGGGCGCGGCCCGCATCGCTGGCGTCGGCCTTGACCCGCCGCGCGGCGCGCATCTCGTCCAGCCGATCGAGCAGCTCTTCCTTATAGGCGTGGGCCAGGTCCTTGTCGGCGATGGTCGCCGCCAGGGTGCGCAGACGGACCTTCAGGTTCGTACGCTGCTCGGGCGTGTCGAAGGGTTCCAGGTCGCGCTCGCGCTCGAACAGGGCCTCGACGAAGGGCTTGGTGTCGGAAAGCTGGGCCTTCAGCGCCGCTGGCCCCTGCTCGCGCAGCACGTCGTCGGGATCCTTGCCGCCCACGGGCATCGAGAACAGGAACGAACGGCCGGGCTTGAGCAGCGGCAGCGCGCGGTCGATGGCGCGGTCGGCGGCGCGCTTGCCGGCCTTGTCGCCGTCGAAGCACAGGGTCGGGGTCGGATGCAGGCGCCACAACCCCTCCATCTGCTCCTCGGTCAGGGCCGTGCCCATGGCGGCCACGGCCGGCACGCCTGCGCGCTGGCAGGCGATGACGTCCATATAGCCCTCGACCACCACCATCGGCGGCTTCTCGCCGCCGCTCTGGCCCGCGTGCAGGATCTTTCGGGCCTCGAACAGGCCATACAGAACCCGGCCCTTGTGGAAGAGGCTGGTCTCGGGACCGTTCAGGTACTTGGCGCGGGCGGCGGGATCCATCGCCCGTCCGCCGAACGAGACGACCTTTCCCCGGCTGTCGGTGATCGGGAAGATGATCCGGTCGCGGAAACGGTCATAGGGCTGGCCGCCATCCTCGGGCGAGATCAGCACGCCGGCGTCCACCAAGTCGCCCGGCTTGGCGCCCTTGGCGATCAGATAGTCCTTCAAGCCCGTGCGGTTGTTGGGCGCAAAGCCGATGCGGAAGCGGCTCCACTCGCTCTCGGGCAGGCCGCGCTTTTCCAGATAGGCGCGAGCCGTCTGGCCCACGGGGCGGCGCAGCTCACTCTCGAACCAGGCCGCCGCCAGCTCCATCCAATCGCCCAGCGACGAGCGCTTCTGCTCCTCGCGGGCGGCGCGGGGGTCGACCTCGGGCAGGCTCATGCCCGCCTCGGCCGCCAGCCGCTCGACGGCCTCGGCGAAGGTGAGCCGCTCGGTCTCTTGCAGGAAGCTGATGATGTCGCCGTGCTTGCCGCTGGAGAAGCAGTGGTAGAAGCCCTTCTCGTCATTGACGAAGAACGAGGGGCTCTTTTCCTTGGTGAACGGCGACAGCCCCGCATACTCGCGCCCCTGCCGCCGCAGCTTCACCGTCTTGCCGACGACGTCGGACGGGCGAAGGCGGGACTTCAGTTCTTCGAGAAAGCGGTCGTCGAAACGCATTGAGAGTGAGTGTGGTGCTTGACGCGTCCAATGTGCGGTTCGCGCCTCATGATATCCGGTCCGCCCGATAATTCAGCCGATAAAACAGATATCGAGACTCGCCGAAGCTGCCGCGCGAAGATCCTCCCCCGCGACGCGGGGGAGGTGGCCCAGAGGGCCGGAGGGGGCGCGCTCTGTCGAGGCCGAAGACGCCCCCTCAGTCGCTCCGCGACAGCTCCCCCGCGACGCGGGGGAGCATCTTTTTCGGTTACACCAAAGACGCTTCGTTTCAGGCCCGAAACGAACGCCCGACATTCCGCATGCGGAGGCCAACTCGCCCTCGACAAGGCGCGGATAAGGCCACAAACATCCCGGCTTCTCGTCGCGGGAAGCATGCCCGCGCGCCGCATTGGGGTGTTTTGTGAAAGCGCTGTTCTTCTCGGTCTCCGTCCTGTCCCTGGTCGCCACGGCCGCCCTGGCCCAGACGCCGACCCCGGCGCCGTCGCAGCCCTGGCCGGAGTCGGCCGCACCGAGCGCGCCGATCCCGGCCCCGCAGGACATCCCCTACGCCGGTACGCTGAAGCTGGCCGTCGACGCCACCGACCTTGACCGCAAGATCTGGACCGTCACCACGACGATCCCGGTCAGCAAGGCCGGCGCCTTCACCTTCCTCTATCCGCAGTGGGTTCCGGGCGGCCACTCGCCGCGCAACGACCTGGACAAGCTGGCGGGCCTGGTGGTCACGGCGAACGGTAAGCAAATCCCCTGGAAGCGTGATGTCGTCAGCGTCCACGCCTTCCATGTCGACGTGCCCGCCGACGTCAGCGAGATCCAGGTCAGCTACCAGTTCCTGACCGCCGTCGAGGGTCGGATCGGCCGCATCGAGGTCACCCGGGAAATGCTGAACCTGCAGTGGCTGCAGGTGGCGCTGTATCCGGCCGGCTACTACACCCGTCAGATCCCGATCGAGGCCAGCGTCAAGCTGCCGGAAGGCTGGAAGCTGGCCACGGCCCTGGAGACCGCCAAGGTCGAAGGCCAGGTCACCACCTTCAAGCCGACCACGGTCGAGACCCTGGTCGACAGCCCGATCTTCGCGGGCAAGTACTTCAAGTCGATCGACCTGGATCCGACCGGCCCGGCCCCCGTGCGCCTGAACCTGGTGGCCGACAGCCCCGAGTTGCTGGAAGCCAAGCCCGAGCACATCCAGGTCCACAAGGACCTCGTGCAGCAGGCCTACAAGCTGTTCGGCTCGCACCACTACGACCACTATGACTTCCTGGTCGCCCTGTCGGACCGCCTGGGCGGCATTGGCCTTGAGCACCACCGGAGCTCCGAAAACCGCGTCACGCCCAAGTACTTCACCGACTGGGACAAGAGCTTCGTGGGCCGTGACCTCCTGCCCCACGAGTTCACGCACTCGTGGAACGGCAAGTTCCGCCGCGCCGCCGACATCTGGACCCCCAATCTGAACGTGCCGATGCGCGACAGCCTGATGTGGGTCTACGAGGGCCAGACCCAGTACTGGGGCTATGTCCTGTCGGCGCGCGCGGGCTTCCTGACCAAGCAGCAGACCCTGGACGCGATCGCCGCCACGGCCGCGACCTATGACAACCGTCGCGGCCGCGACTGGCGTCCGGTGCAGGACACCACCAACGACCCGATCATCGCCCAGCGCCGTCCGCTGTCGTGGCTGTCATGGCAGCGTAGCGAGGACTACTATTCCGAAGGCCAGTTGGTCTGGCTCGACGCCGACACCCTGATCCGCGAGAAGACCGGCGGCAAGAAGTCGCTGGACGACTTCGCCAAGGCCTTCTTCGGCGTCGACAACGGCTCGTACGTGCCGCGCACCTATGTGTTCGAGGACGTGGTCGCGGCCCTGAACGGCGTCGTGGCTCATGACTGGGCCGCGTTCCTGAAGACCCGCATCGAAGAGGTCCAGTCCGAAGCGCCGCTCGATGGCCTGGAGCGCGGCGGCTACAAGCTGGTCTACACCGAGACCCCGACCGAGTTCATGAAGGCCGCCGAGACCCGCTCGCGCGGGACCTCTCTCACCTACTCGCTGGGCCTGACGGTGAGCGCGGACGGCGTCATCTCCGACGTCCAGTGGGGCGGCCCGGCGTTCAAGGCCGGCCTCACCCAGGGCCTGACCGTCGTGGCGGTCAACGGCGAGCAGCTGGACAGCGACAAGCTGAAGGCGGCGGTCAAGGCGGCCGCCAAGCCCGAGAACCCGCTGGTCGAACTGCTGATCAAAGACGGCTTCCGCTACAGGATGGTCAAGATCGACTACCGCGGCGGGCTTCGCTATCCGCGCCTGGAGCGGATCGCCGGCGTCCCCGATCGCCTCGGCGACATCCTGGCCCCACGCAAGTAGGGCGCTCGCCCGCAAGGTTGCGACTCGCTCGCAACCTGCGACGATTTGGGGAAGGGCGGAACGACGGCGATTGCGCCATCCTTCGCCCTGTTCGATCCCTCTGAACGCGTACAGGAAAGGGCCCGCCTCCTCCTAAGCGGGCCCTTTTTTATTTTTCCGGACTTCGCGGGCGATCGACTGCGGCTAAAAAGCCTGTCCAGAGCCTTTAGCCTGAAATCGGAATCGATTTCAGGCGTTAAAAGGGCTCTAAATCAGATACTTAGAGCGTGAGAATAGCCGAAACCGGTTCCCATTTTCGGCCTCACGCTCTAGGCTTGGCCGGAGACGACATGACGGACATTCCCGAACTCCAGCGCGTGACCACCGAATATGTCGTGGTTGAGGACCGCATCCGGATCAGCGGCGAAGCCGTCGATGGCGCGACCATCGTCCTGTGGCTCACCCAGCGGCTTCTCAACCTGCTCGCCCCCCGACTGACCAGCGGTCTGGAGCGTCCGGACTCGACCAGCGACGGCTTGCTGCAAGGGTTCGCCCAGCAGGCGGCCGAAGCCTCGCTGTCGCCTCAACCGGCCGTCCAGGCCACGGCGCCCGCCGCCAGCTGGCGCGTCGATGCGGTGGACATCCTGTCCGGTCCAGACGGCGTCGCCCTCACCTTCCGCTCGGATGAGGGGCGTGCAGCGCGTCTTGCGCTGGCTACCGAGCCCCTGCGCCAATGGCTGGGCATTCTGCGTCGGCAGTATCAGGCGGCGGGTTGGACGGATCGCGTGTGGCCCGTCTGGATGGAGGACGCCGCCAAGCCCCCGCCTCTGGCCCAGGCGCGATGCACGTCCACTGACGCGCGGCTCCGGGCCACGCCGCCTGAAAGCGTTGAAGGCCGCGTCTTGGTGAGCGCTTCGGGTCACGGGGAAAGCCCGTTCCTTCCCCCACCGTGAATTGGAGAGGTGGCGCGGCGCAAAGCGCCGTGACGGAGGGGGCGCTTCAACAACACAAAATGAGACCGGTACCATTTCTGGCTTGAGTGGTCAGACGAGTGCCCCCATAGTGCTCGGCAAGAACGGCGATTGAGAGCCGTTAGCGTCTTGCTCAGCCTCGGGGAAACGACCGGATGACCACCACCCTCACCCGCCGCCTGTTCGGCGCGAGCCTCGCGGCCCTGTCGGCCGCCGCCCTGCCCGGCCTGGCGCAAGCCGCCGGCCAAGCCTCTAAGACCTCGGGCGGGAAGCCGCTCTACAAGGATCCGACCCAGCCGGTCGACGCGCGCATCCAGGACCTGCTGTCGCGCATGACCCTGGAAGAGAAGGCCGCCCAGCTGATCGGCATCTGGCTGACCAAGGCCAAGATCCAGACCCCCGAAGGCGAGTTCTCGCCCACCGAAGCCAGCAAGAACTTCCCGCACGGCCTTGGCCAGGTGTCGCGTCCGACCGACCGCCGGGGCCTGAAGCCCGCCACGGTGGTGGGCGCCGCCGCCGGCGCCGAGGACGGCTCGATCGGCCGCAACGCCAAGGAAACCGCCAAGTACGTCAACGCCGCCCAGAAGTGGGCGATGGAAAAGACCCGCCTGGGCATTCCGATGCTGATGCACGACGAAGCCCTGCACGGCTATGTCGCGCGTGACGCCACCAGCTTCCCGCAGTCGATCGCCCTGGCCTCGACCTTCGATCCCGAGCTGACCGAGAAGATCTTCTCGGTCGCCGCCCGCGAAATGCGCGCCCGCGGCGCCAACATGGCGCTGGCGCCGGTGGTCGACGTGGCCCGCGATCCGCGCTGGGGCCGCATCGAAGAGACCTACGGCGAAGACCCGCACCTCTGCGCCGAGATCGGTCTGGCCGCCATCCGCGGCTTCCAGGGCACGACCCTGCCGCTGGCCAAGGACAAGGTGTTCGTCACCCTCAAGCACATGACCGGCCACGGCCAGCCCGAGAACGGCACCAATGTCGGCCCGGCCCAGATCGCCGAGCGCACCCTGCGCGAGAACTTCTTCCCGCCGTTCGAACGCGCGGTGAAGGAGCTGCCGGTGCGGTCGGTGATGCCGTCGTACAACGAGATCGACGGCGTGCCCTCGCACGCCAACCGCTGGCTGCTGACCAAGATCCTGCGCGAGGAATGGGGCTATAAGGGCTCGGTCCAGAGCGACTACTTCGCCATCAAGGAGATGATCAGCCGCCACAAGCTGACCGATGACCTGGGCGACACGGCCGTGATGGCCATGCACGCGGGCGTCGATGTCGAGCTGCCCGACGGCGAGGCCTATGCCCTGATCCCGGATCTGGTCCGCGCTGGCCGCATC
>NCDQ01000186.1 GCA_002280275.1 Caulobacter vibrioides
GTCGGCGGCCTCGAACAGATGGTGGCCTTCGTCGAAGACGATGCGCTTGAGGCTGGTGGTCTCGTTGTCGCCCTTCAGTCCCCGCGCCGTACGCGCACCGTCGAAGGCCGCCTGGGTCAAGACCAGCGCATGATTGGCGATCACCAGATCCGCGCGCTTGGACGCCCGCACCGCCTTCTCGATGAAGCAGATGCGATAGTGCTGACAGCCGGCGTGGATGCATTCGCCCCGGCGGTCCACCAGATTGGCGGGACTGGCCTGGACCGAGGGCGGCACGGCCGCCAGGGTCGGCAGCCAGGCGGGAAAGTCCCCGCCGGTCATGTCGCCGTCGCGCGTGGCCCGGGCCCAGCGCGCCGTCAGCGCCAGACCGATCAGGTCGCCATTGCCTAGCTGCGCACCGTTGATCTGCTCCTGAAAGTTCAACAGGCACAGATAGTTCTCGCGCCCTTTTCGCACCACCGCCTTGCGCGCCCGCTCCTTGGGATCGGGATAGATCGAGCGGCTCTCGCGTTCGATCTGGCGCTGAAGCGCGCGGGTGTAAGTGCTGACCCAGACCGACGGGCCATTGGCCTCGGCCCAGAGCGACGCGGGCGCCAGATAGCCCAGCGTCTTGCCGACGCCCGTACCCGCCTCGGCCAGCATCATGCGCGGCTCGCCCTCGCGCTCGCGGGGCTGGAAGGCGAAGGCGGCTTCCTTGGCGAACGTCACCTGGGCTTCGCGGACCTCTTCCAGACCCGACCGTTGAAGCAGTTCGGCCAGACGCTCACCGGCGCGCTCAGGATCGATGGGGCGCGATCCGGCCTCGCCGGGCGGCGCCTGGTCTTCCCACTCCATAAGCCGCGCCCAGACATCGAGCCCCGATCCGCGAAACTGGTTACCGACGGGAACCGAGCGCAAGGCGCCGATGACAGCCGGTCCCCACGACCAGCCTGCCTTGGCCAGGGTTTCGGCGATCGCCAGGGCTTCTTCGCGCGAGGGAACCGGCGTCAGGGCCAGTTCTCGCAAGAGCGCGTCAGCCGCCTCACGCAGGGTCTGGGCCTGCTCGGCCGCGCCATGCGGCTCGCGCAGCCCCAGAGCCGTGGCCAGGCCCACCGCCGAGGGAGCGCAGAACGCCGCCGGACGCGTGAACGCATGCAGTTCCAGCACATCGAACAGACGCGGCGAGCGCGCCGGCGGAGACAGGTTCAGACGCCGAGCCGTCATCGCCGCGTGCGCGACCAGCACGGGGCCATGTTCGAAAAGGTCCCGCGCGTCCGGCGCGCGAAGCATCCGCGCCTCGCCGCCATCCGCCAGGCCGGCGCGCGGCCCGGGCAGGACGACCAGGGCCGGGGCCAGGTCCAGAGTCGGCGGGAAAGCAGTCACCCGAGTCCGTTAGCAGAACCCGGCTCGAAACAGAATGGGAACGCGCAGGCGGCGCCTCAGCCCACCGGCGTTTCGTCCTCCTCCACGAGCCCAAGCAGCCGATCGATCGCCCGCTGCGCCTTCGCCCGTAGGGCCGGGTCCTGGCTTTCCACGGCCCGACGGTACATTTGAAGCGCCAGATCGGGATCGGCCCGGACGCCGCGACCGATCTCGCACATCAGCCCCAGCGCGAACCAGGCGTCGTGATCTCCCCGGTCGGCAGCGCGCTGGAACCAGCTTATCGCCTCGACGTAGTTCTTGTCGGTCAGCTGACCGTTATAGTGCGCCGCGCCTAGCCGATACATCGCGTCCGGCAGCTCGTTCCGAGCGGCGGCGCGGTAGAAGTAGAGGGCCTTGGCCGGATCGGAGGCGACGCCGGCGCCCTCAGCGTGCAGGCGCCCTAGTTCGCTCATGGCCTCCGCCGAGCCCATCTCGATCGCGCGGCGCAGCCAGAGCAGGCCGCCCTTGGCGTCCACGCGACCGCCATAGCCTTCCAACAGCACGACGCCCGCGTTGAACGCGCCCGGCGCCGATCCGGCCTCCCCTGCGCGGAGATACCAGGCGCGGGCCAGCCTTGGCTTTTCGGGACGTCCATGACCGCCCCGGTGCATCACCGCCAGATTGAACATGCCGTTCGGATCGCCCAGGCGGGCGGCTCTCGCATAGAGCTTCACGGCGCCGTCGGCGTCGGGTTTCAGCCCCTCGTCCCCGAGGAGATACAGGTTGCCCAGCTCGACCATGGCGTCGGTGTCAGCCAGGGCCACGGCCTTGCGAAGCCAGAACAGTCCCTTGGCGACATCCGGCTCGCGCCCTTCCCCGCGGAGATGGCAGATCGCAAGTTCGACATAGAAGGCCGTCTGGCCATCCTCGGCCGCTCGCTCGATGGCGTCGCAGTCGCCCCCGGCCGCCCAGTCCTGCGCGCGCGCCGCGTCGGCGGGCCACAGGGCCGCGAGCATCAGCGCGATCAGCCAACCAGAACGCATCAAACCCCCACCGTGGCCGGAAGCGCCACCTGGGCGCCGCGAGCGTCAATCCAGACAATCGCAAGCCTTGGCGGAAGTAACCAGACTCGCGCCACGCGCGCGCAAAAGTCAGGTGAAACAGAAAGGGAACATGCTATATCGCGGTCAATGCTCGCGGCGAACGCCCTTCCTCCCCAGTTTCAGGCCTGGTTCGCCAAGCGCGGATGGACGCCCCGTGAGCACCAGTTGGCGATGCTGGACAAGGCGCGCGCCGGGCGCGGGGCCTTGCTGATCGCGCCCACGGGCGGCGGCAAGACGCTGGCCGGGTTCCTGCCCAGCCTGATCGAACTGGCCGAGCGTCCCCCGCGCAATACGCCCGCCGGCGTCCACACCCTCTACATCTCGCCCCTGAAAGCGCTGGCGGTCGATGTCGAGCGCAACCTGCTCGCCCCCATTCGCGAGATGGGCCTGTCGATCGTCGCCGAGAGCCGCACCGGCGATACGGGCGAGAGCCGCAAGGCCCGGCAAAAGGTCCGCCCGCCCGACATCCTGCTGACCACGCCCGAGCAACTGGCCCTGTTCTGCGCCTGGGAAGGCGCACGCGAATACTTTTCCGACCTGCGCTGCGTCATCATCGATGAGGCCCATGCGATCTGGCCCAGCAAGCGCGGCGACCTCCTGGCGCTGGGCCTGTCGCGCCTGCAGCAGTTCGCGCCCAACATGCGGCGGGTCGGATTATCGGCCACGGTCGATGATCCGGATCTGGTGCGAAAGTGGCTGGGGGTGAACCGAGTAGAAGATCCTCCCCCGCGCGCGGGGGAGGTGTCGGCGCAGCTGACGGAGGGGGCCAGTGAGGCAGACCTCCAGCTCGCCCCCTCCGGCCCTCCGGGCCACCTCCCCCGCACGCGGGGGAGGATCTCCCAGCCCGACATCGACCTCGTGCTCGGTTCGGGCGGCGCCCAGCCGGTCGTGGAGGTCCTGGTGTCCGGCGGCCGCGTGCCCTGGGCTGGCCATACGGCCGAGCACGCCATGCCCGAGGTCTATGACATCATCAAAGCGGCCAAGACGGCGCTGGTGTTCGTCAACACCCGCTTCCAGGCCGAGTTCGCATTCCAGCGGTTGTGGGAGCTGAACGACGAGGGCCTGCCGATCGCCCTGCACCACGGCAGCCTGTCGGCCGAACAGCGGCGCAAGGTCGAGGCGGCCATGACGCGCGGCGAACTGCGCGCGGTGGTCTGCACCTCCACGTTGGATATGGGCATCGACTGGGGCGACGTCGACCTCGTCATCCAGCTGGCCGCGCCCAAGGGCGCCTCGCGGATGGTGCAGCGGATCGGTCGCGCCAATCACCGCCTGGACGAGCCCAGCCGCGCCCTGTTCGTACCCGCCAGCCGCTTCGAGATGCTGGAGTGCCGCGCCGCCGCCGACGCCATCCTGGAGAACCACCTGGACGGCGAACCGCCGCGTGTCGGCGGCCTGGACGTTCTGGCGCAGCACGTCATGGGCTGCGCGTGCTCGGAGCCGTTCAAGCTGACCGACCTCTATGAAGAGGTCCGTTCGGCCGGTCCCTACGCCGAGCTGACATGGGAGGATTTCGAGGCCGTCGTCGACTTCGTCTCGACCGGCGGCTACGCCCTGCGCACCTACGACAAGTTCCGGCGGATCGTGCAAACCACCGACGGCCTCTGGACGGCGCGCAACGCTCAGGCCCGCCAGCAGCACCGCATGAACATCGGCGCGATCATCTCGCCCGCCATGATCAACATCCGCATCGGCGGAGGCCGCAAACCCGTCGGCGGGCGCAAGATCGGCGAGGCCGAGGAAGGCTATTTCGAGCAGCTGACGCCGGGCGACACCTTCGTCTTCGCGGGGCAGGTCTGGCGCTACAACACCCTCGTCGGGGCCGACGCCTTTGTCTCGCCCGCGCCGAACGATGATCCCAAGATGCCCAGCTGGGGCGGCTCGAAGTTTCCGCTGTCGACCTATCTGGCCAGCCGGGTCCGACAGATGATGCATGACGAGCGCGAGTGGAGCGCCCTGCCCGGCGACGTGCAGGAGTGGCTGTCCTGGCAGAAGATCCGTTCGGCCCTCCCAGGGGAGGGCGAGATGCTGCTGGAGACCTTCCCGCGCGGGAAGCGGTTCCACATGGTCTGCTATCCGTTCGATGGGCGTCTGGCCCACACCACCCTGGCCATGCTGCTGACCCGCCGCCTGGATCGGCTGGGCGTCGGCCCGCTGGGCTTTGTCTGCAACGACTACGCGCTGAACCTGTGGTCGCTGCGGCCAATGGACGACCTGGACCTGGATGAGCTCTTCGCCCAGGACATGCTGGGCGATGACCTGGAAGCCTGGCTGGACGAGAGCTTCATGATGAAGCGCTCGTTCAAGCACTGCGCCCTGATCGCGGGCCTGATCGAGCGTCGCCACCCTGGCGCCGAGAAGTCGGGACGGCAGGTGACCTTCTCGACGGACCTGATCTACGACGTGCTGCGCAAACACCAACCCGATCACCTGATGCTTCGGTGCGCCCGTCACGACGCGGCGACCGGCTTGCTGGACATCGCGCGCCTGGGCGACATGCTGACCCGGGTCAGGGGTCATATCCGGCACATCGCCCTGGATCGCGTCTCGCCGTTCGCCGTGCCGATGATGCTGGAGATCGGCCGCGAGCGCGCGCCGGGCGACGCCGCCGGCGAGATGATCCTGGCCGAGGCCGAAGCTGACCTGATCGCCGAGGCGCGCCCATGACCGGCTTCGAGCCCTCGGCCTGTGGCGGCCTTCGTGTC
>NCDQ01000187.1 GCA_002280275.1 Caulobacter vibrioides
CAGCGAACCGATCCCGCCGAGCCCGGACCCCGCGCCCCAGCCGGACGAACCGCCCCCCCCCTCGGCGAGCTTCGACCATCAGCCTGCCGGCGCGATCCCCGCCGGTCAGGGACCCGGCTATCTCGACCGCACAGTCTGGTCGCCAAACATGTGCTGGCCGCTGGCCGAGGCAGGCTTCCCCAACTCGCAGGTCTATGGCCCCGGCGGCGGCATGGGCCCTCCGGGCAAGCCCAGCCAGTGCGACACCCTCAACTATACCCTGCCCTGGCGCGACACCTTCTGCGAGGCGCGCTCGCGGTCCAATCCGCTGTGCGCGGGCTCCGGCACGGGTCACCAGGGTCAGGACATCCGCCCTGCGAGCTGCAAGAAGAACCAGCACTGGGCCGTCGCCGCCGAGGCCGGGACGATCACCGACATCGGCTCATACTCGGTGACGCTCGTTGGCCAGGCCGCGCCGCACTACACCTATCGCTATCTGCACCTGCAGATGGCGACGCTGGCGGTGAAGGAAGGCGACAGCGTCGCCAAGGGCCAGCAGCTGGGCAAGGTGTCCAACGACTTTGGCGGCACGCCGACGACGATCCACCTGCACTTCGAGATCCGGGCGGGCGTCGCCGGGACCACGACAGACGGCAAGCCCGTGGCGCTGCACACCTTCCTGCCGCCCTATCTGAGCCTGGTTCAGGCCTACCAGCGCAAGCTGAACGGTCAGACCTGTAGTTAGGCGGCGGCGTCCTTCAGGAAGGTCGTCATGTCGGTCAGCAGGGTCGCCTTGCGCCGGAACGGCCGCGAGAGGGCCAGCACCGCGCCCGCGTGGTCGACGCCCGGATAGTGCCGCTCCTCGACCCTGGCGCCCTTGTCGCGCAGAGCGGCGGCCAGCTTGCGGGTGTTGCGCGGATAGACCGTGGTGTCCTTGTCGCCTGTCGCCAGGAAGGCGGCCGGCGCATCGGCGCGGGCGAAGGCGATCGGCTGCGTCGCCGCCAAGTCGGCCGCGTCCCCGAAGGTCCGCTCGGTGATCGCGCCTTTCAGGGGCAGGAAATCGTAGGGCCCCGACAGGCCGGCGAAGGCCCGGATCACCTTGGGATCGACCTCGACGCTGTTCAGGTAGCGCGGATCCAGCGCCAGCATGGCCGCGTTGTAGGCGCCGGCCGAATGGCCGATCAGCACAATCCGTTCTGGATCCCCGCCCAAGGCCGCAGCGTTGTCCACGGCCCAGCGCACAGCCTTGGCGCAGTCGTCCAGGAAATCTGGAAACCGCACCTCGGGATACAGGCGATAGTCCGGCGCCAGGGTCAGAAAGCCTTGGGCGGCGATCGCCCGGGCGGCCCAGCCATAATCGCCCTTGCGGCCGCTGTCCCAGGATCCGCCATAGAAGAACACCGCCACCGGCGCGGGACCATGCGCGATCGGCGGCGCATAGATGTCCACACCGCCGCGTGGGCCGTCGGCGTAGCGCGCGCCTTTCGCCTCACGGCGGGCGGCGTCCTTCGGGGTGAAGGTGGCGAACACCGACAGCGGCGAACACGCCGCCGTCACCGTCGCGGCCAAGGCGGCGAGGCCAGCGCGCCGGCTCATCAGGGTGTCCGCCATGCGGTGATCTCCGTCGCCCGTTTCAATGAGCGTACGGACGCGGCGAGGCTTCGGATGCGACGAACAAGACTCATCACGCCCACGGCGTCCGTTAGAACTTGAAGCCGCCGCCCTCGATCTTGGCGCAGAGCGTCTTGGTGATCTTCACATAGCCCTTGGCCGGATCGCGGAAGTACAACGGATCCTTGGTCTTGGACGGGTCGAAACCCTCGTTGACCAGGTCGATCTTGCGGTACTTGAAGGTGCCCGTGGTCTCGATCGCCTTCTGCAGGCGTACAAACACTGGCCGGGCGTAGCTGGGCAGCGCTTGGTCGACGTACTTGGCGAACGCTTCAAGATCGAAGGGCCCCTCGGTCACCAGCGAAGCCATGCCCGCCTTGCCGTCCAGGTCGCCCACCTTCACGCCATAGACATTGACCTCCAGGACACCCTCGAAGCCGGCGAGACGCTCGGCCACCTCGGAAGTGGCGACGTTCTCGCCCTTCCAGCGGAAAGTGTCGCCGATCCGGTCGATGAAATAGATGTAGCCGTCGTGGTCGACCTTCATCAGGTCGCCCGTGCGGAACCAGGCGTCGCCCTTTTCAAAGACGTCGTGCAGCACCTTCTTCTCGGTCGCGGCCTTGTCGGCGTAACCGGTGAAGTTCGAGCGCGCGTCGCTGCCGATATGGCCGATGCACTCGCCGACCTCTTCGGGCCCCGCCTCGATGCAGCAACCGTCGGGCCCGCGGATTGGGGTCTCGCTCTCGACGTCGAACTTGACGATGCGAAAGTTGAACTTCTTGCGCAGATAGCCCGGGATCCGGCCGATCGCGCCGCGCTTACCGTCAAAGTTGAAGAACGAGACGTTGCCTTCTGTCGCCCCGTAGAACTCCAGCACGTCGCCGACCTTGAAGCGGTCCAGCATGTCGTCCCAGACGTCCGCACGCAGGCCGTTACCGAAGATCATGCGCAGCTTGTGGGCGCGCTCCAGCTCGTGCTCGGGCTGGTTGGCGAGATAGCGGCACAGCTCGCCGATATAGACGAACATGGTGCATTGCTCGGCCACAATCTCGGGCCAGAAGTGGGTCGCCGAGAATTTCTTGCGCAGCACGATGGAGCCGCCGGTCAGCAAGCCCGCCCCCATGGCGCACAGCCCACCGGTGGCGTGGTAGAGCGGCAGGGTGACGTAGATGCGGTCGGTGTCCTTGGCCCCGGTCGAGCCGGCGAACCCGCGCATATACAGCTGGGCGCGCATATGGGTGATGCGCGCAGCCTTCGGCAGGCCCGTCGTGCCGCTGGTGTAGATGTAGAGCGCCGTGTCGGAGGCGGTCAGGCCTTCACGGGCCGTCTCACGGTCGGGACGCAGGTGGCTGCAGCTCTTGAGCGCCTTCAGCAGGTCGCGCTGGTCGTCATGAACGGGCCCCAGAACCCACTGCTGCATATGCCGCTCGAGCTGGCCCTTCACGTCCTCGAAACAGGGCGAGGTCTCAAGATCGACGATGCAGTGCATGGCCTGGGAGATGGTCAGGCAGTGGGCCAGCGCCGCGCCGGTCAGCTGGTTGTTGATCAGGGCGGTGGCCACGCCGACCTTGGTCAAGCCGTACCAGATCGCCAGGTACTCGATGCGGTTGGGCATGAACAGCGCGACGGTCTGGCCGCGCGTCAGGCCTAGGCCCTTGGCCCAGTGCGCGTAGCGGTTGGCCATCGCGTCCAGCTCGGCGTACGAGATCGTCTTGCCTTCAAAGGTGATGGCGGGACGCGGCCCCCACTTGTCGACGGCGGCCTCGAGATCGTCACAGATCAGGTTGGAGCTATCGGGAGCGATCGTCTTCACGCGTTTCAGCGTCCGGGACAGCCCCTTCAGAAACCGGATTTCCCGCCTGATCTTCTGACGTAAACGCATTCGTCTCTCCCTTGGAGCAACCATTGGAGAGCACCGCGCGACCGGTCAAGACGCCGCGTGTTGCAATGCAAACCTATCGATGTTCGATGACTAACCGGGAACGCGGAATCGAACCTCGTTGCGCTTGAAGTCCATCGAAACACTATCGAAGCGCTGCAGGATATCCGTCCCGATGACGATGGCCGGTTGCTCGCGAAACCCCCAGTAATCAAAGGTGTGGATGGGCCCGAACACCAAGGGAATATTCCGTAAGGTCATCTTCCCCAAGGTCAAGCGCGACAGAACTGCGCCTCTTCCCGCGAGAACCTGTCCCGTGACGCTCCGCAGCTCGGTCGCGACCATGGGGCCCAGCAAGGCGTCATTCTGGCTGGCCGCCCGAAGCATCGCCAAGTTGCCCACCGTCGTGGTCGAACCACTATCGACAAATGCGACCAGCCGCTGAAGCGGCATGAAGGCGTCTATCAAGGTCAAGCCGCTTCGCAACAGCTTGGATCTGACGATGACGGTCTTGTAGTCAGGAACAGGCAGCCCCTCGCCGACCGTCATCCGTCGTTGCTTGAAATCCAGAAGAAGACTGGCGCGCTCTAGCCACTCCAGGCCCAGCACGCCGTCCATCCGCAGCAGCTCACGCGGCAGAACTGAGACGACCATGTCCCTTCGGACGCGCTTGCCAACCGCCAGGGTTGCGACCCGGGCGGTGGCGACCGATTGCGTTCCGGCGATGCTGTGCAGACGGCTGGCCGCTCCGCGAGGCAAGCCAAGCTGATCAGCCAATTCCTGGGTGATCACAGAGCTGTTCGCCCCCGTGTCGACCAGAAAGTCGAGTGGGCCATGGCCATTCACATAGGCCTGGACCGTCAGACGCCGCGCCGCATCCAGATACTTCAGGGCGTCCGGTGTCGGCGCCCCCTCCTGCTCCGCGAGCCCGACAGCCGGCGCCAGGACGCCACCCAGGGTCAGCCCGAGCAGCGACCGGCGTGAAAAGCCGAATTCGTTCATCGGCGTCCTCCCCGAAAGAGAACGCTATACGCGTCGGCGAAGCGGCGCCAGAGCGCGGCGCGCTAGCCGGCGGCCAGGCGACGCTGGTCGTCCTCGGCCAGACGCTGCTGCTTCTCGACCTCGTGGGGAGTGTAAGCTCCAAGGGACATATAGTGTCACCCTTTCATGTAAGTTGGTTTGATTAACCGATACGGCGGCTGCGACGCCAATCCTCAATCCTGGGATGGGGTAGGCGAGGCGGCTGAGCGTCGGCTCGTTCACCCGCTTGGTCTGGGCCGGATCGGCTTCGTCGAAGCCCTGCATCAGGTCACGATCGTGATGTCCGATCGCGGCATCCCCCGCAGCTTTCGCCACATGCACGGTTTCGGCAGCCACACCTACAGCTTCTATACCGAGGCCGGAGAGCGTTTCTGGGTGAAATTCCATTTCCGGACGCAGCAGGGCATCGAGAATCTGACCGATGCGGAGGCCGCGGCGGTGGTGAGCGGCGACCGCGAAAGCAACCAGCGCGACCTGTTCAACGCCATTGAGCGCGGCGACTTCCCCAAATGGAAGATGTATATTCAGGTGATGCCCGAAGCGGACGCGGACACCTATCATGTCCACCCGTTCGACCTGACGAAAGTGTGGTACAAATCCGATTATCCGCTGATCGAGGTCGGCGAAT
>NCDQ01000002.1 GCA_002280275.1 Caulobacter vibrioides
AACGGGTTTGACGGCTTCGGCTACGGACACGATTCCCCCTTGGAATACCAGTCGATGTGGTAAGATATGCAACCATCCAATGGAAATGTTAATTAACCATAAAAACCTGCGCCGTCACATAACCCTTCGTATACTATGGGAATAGCCATCTGTGCATAAGTCAATGGGCTGTCGCGTTATGCAACAGCCCTTTAACTGGCTTTAGGCGGGAGGTCTTTGCAGGATGACACCGTACCAGCCCAGCCCCTGATAGGTCTCATAGCCCGGCGTGCGCGCGTAGCCGACGGTAACCTCGCCGTCCGCATAGCTGCCCATCGGACCTGCGGAGGTATCCAGCGGAAAGGTCTCGGTCAGCACGCCCCGGCCGTCCGACGCGGCGAGCACTCGCCCCCTCTCGTCGAGCAGCATGACCCTTGAACGCTCTCGCTCCTCCGGCGTCAGGCGAACGCCGTCGACCACGGCCTGAGCCTGAGGCCGCCAGTCGAAATGTACGCCCAGAACGCCCAACGGCCGCCCGCCAGACTCGCCGCCGGCGCGGATCGCCGTGGCGTAGGTCGCCACAGGCGCGTCGCCCAGCGCGGTGTTGCGCTCGATGTCACACGCCACGAAATCATCGCCGGTGGCCGTCCGCAGCCCATCCCGGAACCATCGGGCGTCGGCGACCGAACGGCCAACGACATTCGGATAGCGCCCCGGACGGCCGTTGGCGACGACGCGCCCCTGGGCGTCACAGATCCAGAGGTCGAGATAGACGGTGTAGGCGTCAAGGATCACGCCCAGGCGGTCGCTTGCGTGGCGCCGAACGGTGGCGTCGCCCCCCTGAGCCAGACAAGCCACAATGGACGAATCCGTCGCCCACCAACGCACGTCGCACGTGCGCTCATAGAGGTTGCGGTCGATGATCTCGATGGCGTTCAGCGCGAGGTCCGCCAGACGTTGTCCCCGCATGTGCCCCAGTATAGCGCCGCCGATCGCCGAGAGCTCGTCGAGATCGGCCCGCACCTGACTCTCCAACGCGGCGGCCACCGCGTCGATCTCGGTGGAGATCTTCTTGAACTCTTCGGCGACGATGGCGAAGCCCTTGCCGGCCTCACCGGCCCGCGCGGCGACGATCAACGCGTTGATCGCCAGCATCTTGGCCGCCCGGTTGACCCTGGCGATCTCGCCGATCTTGGCCCCCGCCACACTGGACAGCCGCTCCGAAAGATCCAGGATCCGTTCCGGACGAAGACTGGCGTCCTGTTCCATACGCTACGCGCCCCAAAGCAAACTTTCGGCCGAATCGGCCCAACTTCGGCACGATGACGTCCCCGTCATGACAGAGCGATGCGGCCGGACGAGGCCATCAAGGCGAGGCGGGTTTTCCAGAAAAGAAAACGCCGGGCCGCCCTTGGATTGGGCGCCCGGCGCTTAGGGAACAAACACTTGCGGCCATCGTTGGCCGTCAGGCTAAGCCTTAGACGTCGACCTCGGCGTCGAGCGCGTTTTCCTGGATGAACTCGCGGCGCGGTTCGACGAGGTCGCCCATCAGGCGGCTGAACATGTCGTCGGCGTCGTCGGCGTGGTTGACGCGCACCTGCAGCAGGGTGCGCGCCTCGGCGTCCAGCGTGGTCTCCCACAGCTGATCAGGGTTCATCTCGCCCAGGCCTTTGTAGCGCTGGATGGTCAAACCCTTGCGCCCCGCGTCCAACACCGCGTTCACCAGATCAAGCGGGCCGCGCACGGTCGTCGACTTGTCCTTGCGGCGGAAAACGGCGCGGCCCGAGAAGATCTCGGCCAGTTTGACAGCGCGTTCGGCCAGGCGGCGGGCGTCGGCGGCGTGCAGCAGCACGTCGTCCAGAACGACCCGCTCCGAAACACCCCGGCGGACGCGGCTGAACACAAAGCCTGTGTCCCCGCGCTCGCCCGACCAGGGGCCGTCGCCTTCCTCGGCGTAGAGGTCGAGACGGGCGGCTGCAGCGACTGGATCCGGCGCCTCGCCCAGCAGGCCCGCCAGGGCGGCTTGCTCGACAGCGGTCGCCGGGGCCCGCGAGGCCAGGCGATCGATATTGCCCTTGGCCGAGCGGCAGGTCTGAACCAGCGCCAAGAGGTCCTGCCCCGTCATGCGCTCGCCGGAGGCCAGATCAAGCTCGGCGCCGTCGACGCCTTCATCGACCAGGAAGGCGTCCATCTCGGCGTCGTCCTTCAAGTAGCGCGAGGACTTCCCTTTGCTGGCTTTATAGAGAGGGGGTTGGGCGATGTAGATGTAGCCGCGCTCGATCAGCTCCGGCATCTGCCGGTAGAAGAAGGTCAAGAGCAGGGTGCGGATGTGCGCGCCGTCGACGTCGGCGTCGGTCATCAGCACGATCTTGTGGTAGCGCACCTTGTCCGGGTTGAAGTCGTCGCGGCCGATGCCCGCGCCCAGCGCGGTGATCAGCGTACCGATCTGGTCGGACGACAGCATCTTGTCGAAGCGGGCGCGCTCGACGTTCAGGATCTTGCCCCGCAGAGGCAGCACCGCCTGGTTGTCGCGGTTGCGCGCCTGCTTGGCCGAGCCGCCGGCCGAGTCGCCCTCGACGATGAAGATTTCGGACTTGGCCGGATCGCGCTCGGAGCAGTCGGCCAGCTTGCCGGGCAGGCTGGTGATATCGAGCGCGCTCTTGCGGCGGGTCAGTTCGCGGGCCTTGCGGGCCGCCTCGCGCGCGGCGGCGGCCTCGGCGATCTTGGTCACGATCGCCTTGGCCTCGTTCGGGTGCTCCTCGAACCAGGTCGAGAGCCCTTCCTGAACCAGGCCTTCGACGGCCGGTCGCACTTCGGACGAGACCAGCTTGTCCTTGGTCTGCGAGCTGAACTTGGGATCGGGAACCTTGACCGAGAGCACGCAGGTCAGGCCTTCGCGGGCGTCCTCCCCCCCAAGACTGACCTTTTCCTTCTTCAGGATGCCGGAGCTCTCGGCGTAGCCGGTGATGATGCGGGTCAGCGCCGCGCGGAAGGCCGAAAGGTGCGTGCCGCCATCCCGCTGCGGGATGTTGTTGGTAAAGCACAGCATCTGCTCGTGGTAGCTGTCATTCCACCAGAGGGCCAGATCGACCTCGACCTTGTCCTTGACGCCACGCACCGAGATCGGGGCCTTCAAGAGCGGGGTCTTGACCTTATCCAGGTGGCGGACAAAGGCCTCGATGCCGCCGTCATAATGCAGCTTTTCTTCCCAGGGCTCTGCGTCGCGATGGTCCTTGAACCAGATCGTCACGCCCGAGTTCAGGAACGCCAGCTCGCGCAGGCGGTGCTCCAGGGTCTTCCGGTCGAATTCGATGAACGCGAAGGTTTCCTTGGAAGGAAAGAACGTCACTTCCGTGCCGGTCAGCGTCTCGCCGGCCTTCGGCCCTTCGGTTCGAACGGGCGAGTCGCCGGTGACCTTCAGCGAGGTGACCGCGTCGCCGCGCTCGAAGCGCATCTGGTGGACCTTGCCGTTGCGGTGGATCAGCAGCTCCAGCCAGTCCGACAGGGCGTTCACGACCGAGACGCCCACGCCGTGCAGGCCGCCCGAGACCTTGTAGCTGTTCTGGTCGAACTTACCGCCGGCGTGCAGCTGGGTCATGATGACCTCGGCCGCTGAGACGCCCTCGCCTTCGTGCATGTCGACCGGGATGCCGCGCCCATCGTCGGTGACCGTCACCGAGCCGTCAGCGTTGAGGATCACCTGGACCTTAGTGGCGTGACCGGCCAAGGCCTCGTCGATGGCGTTGTCGACCACCTCATAGACCATGTGGTGCAGGCCCGAACCGTCGTCGGTGTCGCCGATGTACATGCCGGGGCGCTTGCGAACGGCGTCGAGGCCCTTCAGCACCTTGATCGAATCCGCGCCGTACTGGGCGGCGGCTTCCTCGGTCGTCATTTCCGGGGTCGAGCCTTCGGGAACTTGGTCTTCGGTGTTCTCGGTCATTCGTCTTCCAGAGTCGTCAGGCCGGCGTCGCCCACGCGAACGCCAAGAGCCCGACCCTTGAGATGGTCGAACAGCGACTCGTCCGTGCCGGTCAGGAAGGCCTGGAGCTTGAGCGCCGTGAGTTCGTCGGCCAAAGCAGCTCGCCGGGTCAGGTCGAGATGCGCAGCGACTTCGTCGAGTAATATTACAGGATTCGGCGCGGCTTCCGCACGCGAAAGTCGCGCCGCCTGAGCCAAAACCAGGTTCAGAATCAGCGCTTTTTGCTCGCCGGTCGAGCATTCCGCCGCCGGACGGTCCTTCTCGACGTGGAAGATGGCCAGATCTCCCCGATGCGGGCCGGTCAGGGCTCGTCCCGCCGCCCCGTCGCGGGCCCGCGCAGACGCCAGGGCCTGGGCCAGCTTCAGCTCGATCTCGGCGAACGGCGCGCCCTCCAGCGCCATCCGTTCCCACTCTCCGGTCAGCGACAGCCTGGCCAGAGGGAACGGCCGGTCTCCCCGCCCGTCGATCTCACCCTGGAGCGCCAAAAGCGTGCGCGCCCGGGCCTGGGCTAGCAGGGCGCCGAACTCGGCCAGGCGAGCCTCCAGCGCCGTTAGCCAGGCCGCGTCGGCCGGCGCGCCGGTCTCGGCGGCGTCGATCAGCAGCCGCATCCGCTCGCGCTGGGCCTTGTCATAGGCGTTGGCGTTGGCCGCGTGCGCGGGTTCGCCCGCGAAAACCAGCCGATCGAAGAACCGTCGCCGCTCGGAAGCCGCTTCCAGGAACAATCGATCTTGGGCGGGCGTCAGCCAGATGGGGCGAACATGGTCGGCGAGGCGTCCGGGCGGCACGGTCTCGCCGTCCAGCCGCACGGTCCGCCGCGAGGCGCCGCCCTGCTCCACGCCTGTGCCGATCCGTACCGGCGGATCATCGCTCGACTGAACCTCGGCGGCGACGGCCCAGGCGCGTCCGACAGCCTCTCCCGGCAGCCGTCGCCCCACCTCTGCGAGACTGACGCCGCGCAGGCCTTTGCCGGGGCTCAGCAGACTGATCGCTTCGAGAAGATTGGTCTTTCCCGCCCCGTTCGCGCCGAACAGATAGACGCTCCGCCCCCCCGTCTCCAGGCGCGCGCGCTCGTAGGACCGGAAGTCCGTCAGGATCAGGGAAAGCAGAGCGGCCGACGCCATGCGGGCGTTCTTAAGGGGTGTCGCCCCCCGGGGCTAGGCGGGCCGAGACGCCCGCTCCAATGAGGACGCTGGAGCGGGCCCCGCCTCGGAATGGCCCTCCGGAGACTTGCGCGACATGTAGGCCCCGCCGCGGCCAAGCTCGCCGCCACTCTGTGGCAGGACCATGGCGAAACCGCTGCGGGGCCCTTTCATGGATGCGAATTAAGAATCCGCCGGTCTTCAGGGCCTTAGCCTAGCTTGTAGCCGCACAGCTTGTTGCCATCGAGATCGCGGAAATAGGCGAAATAGGCCTTGGGCATGCGCTCGCCGGGAGGGCCCTCGCAGGTCGCGCCCAACTCAAGGGCCTTGGCGTGGAAAGCGTCCACCTCGGCGGGGGTGTCAAAGGCGAAGCCGCCCATCATGCCGTTGCCGACAGCCGCGGGGTTGCCGTCGTGCGGACCCAGCACCCCGAACATGCAGCCTTCGCCGCGATAGAGGCGACCACCGGACGGATGGTCGAACAGCGGCTTGAAACCGGCCGAGGCCAGCAGCGCGTCATAGAAGGCCTTGGCCTTCGGCAGGTCGTTCGATCCGACCGTCAGATAGTTCAGCTTGGCCATGGGCCGCCTCCCGTTTTGATATGAAACGGACCTTATCGGCTCTGCTGACGCTTGCAACTTGCCCTAAGCGTCAACGCTCCCAGAGGCCGCGATGGCCGTAGACCCAGGCGCCGACGTCCGCGAAGCGATCGGTGACGATCGAGCAGGTGCGCACGCGGCCAGCCTTGGCGCTGACGATCCAGCCGGAGCGCTCCAGGGTCTTCAGATGCTTCATAAAGGACGTCAGCGCCATGTCATGCGGCGCGGCCAACTCGCCAACGCTGGCGGGGCCTTGAGCCAGTCGGCTCAGGATCGCCCGGCGGGTCGGGTCCGCCAGGGCCTGGAACGCCGCGTCCAAGGTTTCGGATTGCTCAGCCATGCGGCTCAGTATGGTTAAGGCGCGCCATGGCCGCAATGCGCGACCTCGCGCGCGCCGTAAGGCGCGGCGAAGGCGCGGCCCCTTGGAAACTCACCCGACAGGTTAAGCTTGCCCTCGGCCTACTTCGCCGCGTCCAGGCCGAAGAGCTTGGTCAGGAACTGGACCTCGACCTCGCGTCGGCGGTCGTTGTTCACCTTCTTGCGGAAGCCGTGGCCTTCGTCCTTGAACTGCACGTACCAGGTCTCGACGCCTCTCTCGCGCAGCTTGGCGACGATTTGGTCGGACTCCGACTTGGGCACGCGCGGATCGTTCCAGCCCTGCATGACCAGCATGGGCTTGGTGATCTTGCCGACATTGTTCATCGGCGAGATGACCTCGAAGACCTTCAGCATCTTGGGATCACGTTCGTCGCCGTATTCGGCGCGGCGCAGATCTCGCCGGTACGCTTCTGTGTTCTGCAGGAACGACACGAAGTTGGAGATGCCGAACAGCTCGATCCCGCCGGCCATCCGATCCGAATAGTGAGTCATGACCGCCAGCGACATGTAGCCGCCGTACGAACCCCCGCTGACGACCACCCGGCTCGGGTCGAGATCTGGCTGCGTCTTGATCCAGTCCAGCAGGGCGCCGATGTCCTTGACCGAGTCCTCGCGCTTTTCGGCGTTGTCGAGGTTCAGATAGGTCTTGCCGTAGCCGGTGGAGCCCCGAACGTTCGGGATGATGACCGCCGCGCCCAGCTCGGCGACGGCGTGTTGGCTGAACGTGTTGAATGTCGGCCGAGACTGCCCCTCGGGGCCGCCGTGGATGTCGATGATCACCGGCGCCTTGCGCCCTTGGGCGAGCTTGGGCTTGTAGATCAGAGCCGGGATCGATCGCTTGTCGAAGGAGGGGTAGCGAACCAGCGCCGGCGCCGCCAAGGCCTTGGGGTCCAGACCGCCAAGCTCCGACGCCGTCCAGCGCTCCAGCTTGCCATCCGTCACGCCCCAGCTCCACGCGTCGCTGGCGGCGGTCGCCGTGGCCAGGCTGAAGCCCAGCTTCGCGCCGTCCGGAGAGAAGCCCAGACCGGAGATCACGCCGGCGGGCAGGTCGGGTTGCGGCAAGGCCCGACGGGTGACGAAGTCCTGCACGACCAGCTTGGAAAAGCCGTCTTCATTGACCGAATAGGCCAGGACGCGACCGTCGTCTGACAGCGCGAAGCTCTCGACACCCCAATTGCGGTCGCCGGAGATGTTGGCCTTGGTCCCGGTCGCCAGATCGATCTGGATCAGGCGTAGGACGTCCGAGCCCTCGTCCGAAAGCAACAGCACCGACCGGCCATCGGGCGTGAACCTGCCGCCGCCATAGGCGATCTTGGTCTTGCTGGGGTTCAGTTCCGTCAGTTTGCCGCTGGCCACATCCAACAACCAGCGCTTGGACTCGGCGATCGAGAAGTAGCGGCCCAGCAGCACGGTCTTGCCGTCGGGCGACAGGGCCAGCGGAGAGACCTGACCCTGCCCCTTGAAGATGACCTTGGTCGCGCCGGACGCGTCGCGCATGACGACGTCGTAGTCGGCCGAGCCCTTCACGGCCCGCGACCATACGAGAACGGTCCCGTCCTTCGACCAGGTCGGCGAGACGTTGCGCACGCCGGTCTCGGTCAGCTGGGTCGTCTTGCCGTCCGGCTCGCGCAGGAACAGCTGGAACCATTCATCGCCGCCCGTGTCCTTGGAGAACAGGATACGGCCGCCCGGCAGAACGCGTGGCGAGGCGACAGGCTCTTCGTAGAAGGTGATCTGGCTGCGATCGGCGCCGGGCGCGGCCACCAGGTGCAGCTGGTTGGTGTTGCCAAAGCGCGTGCCGATGACCATGCCGCCGCCCGGCAGCCAGTCACCGAACGACGCCGAGCGGGCGTTCTGGTAACGCGCCAGGGTCTCGCGGATCGAGGCCGGCGCGACGGGCACGTTCTCAAGGATCTGATTGCCGATCTCGCGCCGCTCGACCTGAGCGAGGACGGGCGTGGCGACGACCAGGGCCAGCACGGCGGCCGAGGCGGCGAACAGCGTCTTCATGGCGGAACCCCAACAAGCAAAACGGGCGCTCGATGGCGCCCGTTTCCAAAGAACCAGGATGCGGATCAAACCCGCAGCGGCATCAGCACGTACTTCACGCCGGGATCGACCGGATCGACCACCAGGGTCGGGCTGGCCGGATCGGCGAAGCGGAACTCGGCCTGCGGGCCGGCGATCTGGCCGCAGACGTCCAGCAGGTAGCGGGCGTTGAAACCGATCTCGAAGGGCTCGCCGTCGTAATCGACCTCGACCTCTTCAACGGCCTGACCGGCTTCCATGTTGCGGACGGTCAGGGTGATGCGGCCCGGCTCGACGGCCAGTTTCACCGAACGGCTCTTCTCGGCCGAGATGGTCGCCACCCGGTCCACGGCCTTGGCGAACAGGTCGTTGTCCAGGGTGAGGATCTTGGCGTTGTCGCGCGGGATCACCCGCATGTAGTCGGGGAAGGCGCCGTCGATGACCTTGGAGGTCAAGGCGGCCGCGCCGAACTCGAAGCGGACCTTCTGGGGCGAGACCTGCAGGTCGACCGTCTCGCCGGCCGATTCCATCAGGCGGCGGGCTTCGGCGATGGTCTTGCGCGGTACGATCACGCCCGGAATGCCGACCGCGCCCTCAGGCGCGGGCATCTCGGCCAGGGCCAGACGGTGGCCGTCGGTGGCGACGGCGCGCAGCTTGGTCTCACCGCCCTCGTTGACCGTGTGCACATAGAGGCCGTTGAGGTAGTAGCGCGTCTCCTCGGTCGAGATGGCGAAACGGGTCTTGTCGATCAGGCGGATCAGCTCGTTGGTGTCGACCGCGATGCGGCTGGACAGACCGTCCGAGCTCATCACCGGGAAGTCGCCGGCCGGCAGCACCGGCAGGTTGAAGCGCGAGCGGCCGGCTTGGATGACTAGGCGCGGATCATCGCCGCTGAAGCTCAACGACACGTCAGCGCCGTCGGGCAACTTGCGGACGATCTCATAGAGGGTGTGGGCGGGCGCAGTGATCTGGCCGGGCACGTCGATCTGGGCGAAGCCCTCGTCGATGATCTCCATGTCCAGGTCGGTGGCCGAGAACGACAGACGGTCGCCTTCGGCCGACAGCAGGATGTTCGACAGGATCGGGATGGTGTTGCGGCGCTCGACGACGCTCTGCACATGCCCCAGCGCCTTCAGGAGCGCCGCCCGTTCGATCGTAAGCTTCATAGTCCAGTCCAGATGTCGGGTTCAGCCGCCCCTGGGGAGAATCAGCCCCGCGCGAACCCGTGGAGAAGGGACCGCCGACATTAGCGAAAACACGCGCGCGGGGAAGAGGCCCAAGCCCTTGCAGCGCGGGATTCAAGCGCCATTTATTGAGAACGATTCTCAAATAGGAGCATGAAGATGCGCCTCGCCCTCAAGACCCTGACCTATGCGTCCATGCACCTGACCGTGGCGGTGGCGGTGGCCTACGCCCTGACCCGCGACTGGCGCGTGGCGCTGGCGGTCGGCCTAGTCGAACCGATGGTTCAGACCGTGGCCTTCAATATCCATGAGCGGCTCTGGTCGCGCGCCGATGCGCGAGCGCGCGACCGATCCGGTGATCAGGCCTTGGCGTCGAACGCGCCGCCCGTGCTGTCGCCCTCGGCGGCCGCACCGGCGTAGGGGTTGGCCGAGGCTGCCGGCGCGTCCGGCGAGGCCGGGCCGGTCGACCCCTTGGCCGCGACAGCGACCATGGCCGGGCGGACGAGGCGGCCCATCAGTTCGTAGCCCGCCTGCATGACCATCAGCACGCCGCCGGCGGCGACCTCGGTCGAGGGCTGCTCGGTGACGGCCTGGTGCAGGTGCGGATCGAACTTGTCACCCTTGGCCGGGTCGATCTTCTTCAGGCCGTTGCGTTCGAAGGCGCTCTGCAGCTCCTTCTCGGTCATCTCGACGCCGATGATGAAGTTCTTCACCGCCGGATCGGTCGAGTCCTTGGGGCTGTGGGCGGTGGCGCGGCCCAGATTGTCGGCGGCGCCCAACAGGTCGCGCGCGAACTTCTGGATCGCATAGGCGCGCGCGTCGTTCATCTCGCGCTCGGCCCGGCGCTTGGTGTTCTCGGCCTCGGCGGCGTAGCGGAGCGCCTGCTCCTTCAGTTGCGCCACTTCCAGCTTCAGCGCCTCGATTTCCTGCGCGGCGTCATCAACTTCGAACGGCATATCTTCCGCCGGCGTTTGCTCGTCGGTCATTGGGTAAAGTCCTTATCCATCCATCATCCGCCCGAGCACCCGGGCGGTATAGTCCACCAACGGAATGACCCGAGCGTAGTTCAAACGGGCGGGCCCGATCACGCCGATCGCGCCCAGCACCTTCTGGCGTCCCGTCATATAGGGCGCCGCGATCACCGAGGAACCCGAAAGCGAAAAGAGACGCGTTTCGGCCCCGATATAGATACGAACGCCCTCGGCGTCGCGTACATCATCCAGCAGACCGATCAGCTGACCCTTCTGCTCCAGATCGTCGAACAGTTGCCGCACCCGGTCGATGTCCTCGCGGGCCCGGGCGTCGGCCAGAAGGTTGGCCTGGCCGCGGACGATCAGCGAGCGCGCGTCGCCCTCCCCGCCGCTCCAGGCAGCCAGACCGTCCTCCACGAGGCGCGCGGCGGTTTCGTCCAGTTGCCGGCGCGCGGCGTCCAGCTCGCCGCGCATCTCGGTCCGCGCCTCGGTGAGCGTGCGGCCGCGCAGGCGGGCGTTGAGGAAGTTGGAGGCCTCCTGCAGCGCCGAGGGCGTGACGCCCGGCGCCTGGCGCATCAGGCGGTTTTCGACCTGGCCGTCCTCAAACACCATGACCGCCAGCACCTGGCCGCCGCCCAGGGGCACGAACTCCACATGCTTGACCCCGCCCTCGCGCACCGGCGTGACGACGATGCCGGCCCCGCCGGCCAGGCCGGACAGAATCGACGAGGCCTCCGCCAGGGCTTCCTCGAACGAGCGACCTTTCACGGCCAGGCGCGCTTCGATCGCCCGCTTTTCCTGCTCAGCGACGTCCCCGACCTCAAGGAAGCCATCGACGAACATCCGAAGACCGGCGTGGGTGGGCATGCGACCTGCGCTGGTGTGCGGCGCGTCCAGAAGGCCCAGATGGGCCAGATCCTGCATCGTGTTGCGGATCGAGGCCGGCGACAGCGCCACCCCGCCCTTGGAGATGGTGCGCGAGCCTACCGGCTCGCCGGTCTCGATGTACGACTCCACGACGCGTCGGAAGATGTCGCGGGCGCGAGCGTCCAGCTCGGCCAGCCCAGGCGTGCGGACGATCGGCCCCGGGAAGAGCTGCGTCATGTCCCTGCGCTCCGATCAAGCGTGACTTCGAAGACCCGGTCAGCGAACAAAAGCGGTCGGCCCCTTTCAAGTTCGGCTTCCAATAGGATAAGCGGCCACCCACACACATTCAAATCTCCCCGTAGATCAGGAGTTTCCCATGCGTCCGTCCGAACGCGCCCCCGACCAGCTGCGCGCCGTCACGCTGGAAACCAGCGTCAACCGCTATGCGGAAGGCTCGTGCCTGATCGGGTTCGGCCACACCAAGGTCCTGGTCACCGCCACGGTCGAGGAGAACGTCCCCGGCTGGATGCGCAACAAGGGCGCCGGCTGGGTCACCGCCGAATACGGCATGCTGCCCCGCGCCACCCACAGCCGCGGCCGCCGCGAAGCCGCCGCCGGCAAGCAGACCGGCCGCACCCAGGAGATCCAGCGCCTGATCGGCCGCTCCCTGCGCGCCGTCGTCGACCTGAAGGCCCTGGGCGAGCGCCAGATCACGCTGGACTGCGACGTCGTCCAGGCCGACGGCGGCACCCGCACCGCCGCCATCACGGGCGCCTGGGTCGCGCTGCGCATAGCCACCCAGTACCTGCTCGACGAAGGCGTGTTGAAGACCGACCCGATCCTGGGCCAGGTGGCGGCCGTCTCGTGCGGCGTCTTCAACGGCGCGCCGGTCCTTGACCTGGACTACGAGGAAGACAGCAACGCCGAGGCCGACAGCAACTTCGTCCTGACCGGCGAGGGCGACATCGTCGAGATCCAGGCCACCGGCGAAAAACGCGGCTTCACCCGCGCCGAGTTCGAAAGCCTGTACGGCCTGGCCGAGAAGGGAATCAACGAACTGTTCGCCCTGCAGCGCGCCGCGATCAGCCGTTAAGATCCAGGACTTGCCGAACCCGGGCGCCGGGCCCAGATTCGAGCTCCAAGTTTAGGAGTCTCGCGTGCCCACCCCGTTCGAAGGCTATGAAGTCGAAGCCCGCCTGCGTCCCTCGGCCGAAGCCTATCGCTTCGACCTGGACCAGGCGCTGGCCTCGATGGTCGCCCTGGAAGCCAGGGTCCCGGCCGACGCCTACACCGCCACCATCCTGGGAACCGAGCGCGTCGGCAACGGCGTGGTCATCAGTCTGGGCGGCCTTGTCGTGACCATGGCTTATCTGATCACGGAGGCCGAGGAGGTCGTACTCACCCGCAACGATGGTCGTCGCGTGCCCGCCCATGTGCTGGGCCTCGACGCCCGGTCGGGCCTTGGCCTTGTCCAGGCGCTTGAGCCGCTGGACTTGCCGGCGATCACGATCGGCGCCGCCCGCGACCTGGAGGCCGGCACGGCGATCATCGCCGCCGGCGCCGGGGGCCGCGCCCATGCGGTGGCGGGGCAAGTGCTGACCCGGATGCCGTTCGCCGGCTACTGGGAGTACAAGCTGGATGACGCGATCATCACCGCCCCAGCCCATCCGCACTGGAGCGGCGCGGCCTTGATCGGGCCCAAGGGCGACCTCGTCGGTCTTGGATCCCTGACCCTGGAGGGCCGCGACCAGAACGGCGAGGCCCGTCCGCTCAACATGTTCGTGCCCGCCGAACGGTTGCCGCCGATCCTCGATGACCTGGCGCGCGGCCGCAGCCCGCATCCGCCGCGTCCGTGGCTGGGCGTCTTCGCGCAGGAGATGGAGAACCACGTCGTGATCGTCGGCGTCTCCCCCAACGGCCCCGCCGCCCGCGCCGAACTGCGCGCCGGCGACCTCATCCTGGCGGTGGACGGCCAACCGGTTTCGGACCTGTCGGAATTCTACGACGCCCTCTGGGGCATCGGAGAGGCCGGCGTCACCGTGCCGCTGAAAATCCTGCGCGAGGGCGACGCCTTCGAGATGGAGGTCCGCTCGATGGACCGCACAAGCCTGCTGAAGAAGCGCCGGCTGAACTAATCCTCGTTCGCGTCCGCGGGGCCGTATTCGAAGCTCAGGAGATCGCCGGGCTGGCATTCCAGTTCGCGACAGAGCGCGTCGAGGGTCGAGAACCGCACCGCGCGCGCCTTGCCGGTCTTCAGGATCGACAGGTTGGCGATCGTAACGCCGACGCGGTCCGACAGCTCGGTCAGCGACATGCGGCGCTCCAGAAGGACGCGGTCGAGGTTCACGCGGACGGGCATGCGGGATCGCTCCGGATCAGATCGTGAGTTCGGCTTCGCGCCGCAGGCGCGCGCCCTCGCGGAAGACTTCGGCCAGGACGAACACCACCAGCACCGAGAACCAGGCGGTCAGGGTGAAGCTGTCGTCGATGACCTTGGCCTTCGGGGCCAGCCAACGCGCCAGGCCCGAAAAGACGTAGCGACCGACCTCCAGACCCGCGAGCACCAGGCCGATCAGGCGCAGGCGCACGACGTTGTCAGGATGGAAGGGATCGCCGGCGGTGAGGGTGGCGAAGATCTTGCGCAGGCGCTCGACGATGACCATCCAGCCGCCGAGCAGCAAGGCCCAGGCCGCCAGGGCGCCGGCGAACAGCGGACCATTGCGGCTGACGGCCTCGACCGCGTCGCTGATCGGCAGCATCGAGGCCAGCAGTTCCGGATTGAAACTGAACAGCAGCGCAATCAGCGTGAACAGCGACAGCAGGCTGACGAAGATCCACAGCCCGACATAGATCACGTCGAGGATGATCTTCAGAAAACTCGAAACGGAGCCTGGCCCCAAGGCGCGCATGGCTGGTCCCCCGACAGCGACGCTAAACAACATGCCCCGCCGAGCGGGGCGACGTCAAAACGGCGGGTCTCCCCGGAAGTCCTGCGCCTAAAGCGTCTGCGCCACGAACGCCACGGCCGACACCGGCACGGCCACGATCAGGGCGGCGGTGATGGCGGTCATGACGACCTTGTCGGCGAGGCGGAACAGACGGGCGGCGGACATCACGTTTTCCAGTTTGAGCGTTGGGGTCGAGGTCGAGTCATTCGACCCCTCGCCACGATAAACAATTAGGCCGTGTTTCCGGTTCCGCCAATGTCGTTTATCGAGAAACGATATTAAACTTTCGCAATGATCCGCATCGATCCTTCAACGTTGCCCTGGGGATACAGTCACCCTGCGGAGGCGTCGGTCGCGATCATGGACGCGCGCTTCGACACCGCGTCGTACCAAGCCGACAGAGCCGGTCGACCCGGGCGCCAGGCCACCACCTGGCGAACGTCCAGATAGGCGAGCTGCACGGCGATGGCGATCTCGGCGATCTCGAACCGGTCGCTGGGCAGGTCCGCCGCCTCGAACAGGTCCAGCGCCGCGTGCACCGCGCGCAACTGACGATCAAACAGGTCCTGGCGGTGCTGCGCCTCTGGCCGCATGCGCTCGCGGACGATCAGGATGGACGCATCGCCCAGGCCGTCGGCCGCCGCTTCCAGCGTCAAAGCCCGACGGCGCGCCGGTTGAACGGCCGGGATCAGGCGCGGTTCGGACAGTCCGTCGATAAAGTCAGCGATCACGGCGGAATCGAACACGGTCTCGCCGCCCTCGAGCACCAGGGTCGGCACCTTGTTCAGCGGGTTGAGCAATCGCAGGCTTTCGTCCTGGAACGGCGCAATCGTCTCGACGGTCAGTCGGTCGGACAGCCCCTTTTCTTGGGCGAGCACACGAACCTTGCGGGCAAACGGCGACAAGGGCGAGTAAAGAAGCCGCATCGATAGATTCCCTGGAGACGACGAATGGCGCTGAAGCTTGCAATGGGAACGAAGCTTGTGGCCGCCACCCACAATCCTGGCAAGGTCCCCGAGATCGCCGCCCTGCTCGACGGACGGTTCGAGATCGTCACCGCTGGTCAGCTGGGCCTGCCCGAACCCGAGGAAACCGAGAGCACCTTCGTTGGCAATGCGCTGCTGAAGGCTCGCCACGCCGCCGACCTTTCCGGCCTGCCCGCCCTGGCCGACGACTCCGGCCTGTCGGTCACCGCGCTGGACGGCGCGCCGGGAATCTTCTCCGCGCGCTGGGCGGGTCCGACCAAGGACTTCGCCATGGCCATGAAGAAGGTCGAGGAGCGCCTGGAGGAAACCGCCTCGGACGACCGCAGCGCCTGGTTCACCTCGGCCCTGGCCGTCGCCTGGCCGAACGGTCCAGCCGTCGTCGTCGAAGGGCGCGTGGATGGGACCCTGGTGTTCCCCGGGCGGGGAACGCGCGGCTTTGGCTATGACCCCATCTTCGTGCCTGAAGGCCATGCCTTGACCTTCGGCGAGATGGAGCCGGCGGCCAAGGACGCCATGAGCCACCGCGCCCGCGCCTTCGCCAAGCTGAAGGCGGCCTTGTTTGACTGACGCCCGCGCGGGGTCGGTGGGGGTCTATGTCCACTGGCCCTACTGCGCCCGGATTTGTCCCTACTGCGACTTCAACGTCGTGCGCGACCGGGGCCGGGTCGACGAGCAGACGGCCCTGGCCGACGCCATCGTCGCGGACCTGGAGGCTCAGCGCGCCCTGACCGGCGAGCGGCGACTGCTGTCGATCTTTTTCGGCGGCGGTACACCCTCGCTGATGGATCCGGCCCAGGTGGCGCGCGTGATCGAGACCGCCCAGCGCCTGTGGTCGCCTGCGGCTGATCTCGAGATCAGCCTGGAGGCCAATCCCACCGACGCGGAGGCCGACCGCTTCGCCGCGCTCGCCGACGCCGGGGTCCAGCGGCTGTCGCTGGGCGTCCAGGCGCTGGATGACGCGTCGCTGAAGGCGCTGGGCCGCAACCACGACGCCGGCTCCGCACGTCGGGCCATTGTTGCGGCGGCCAAGGCGTTCCCCCGGCTGTCGATCGACCTGATCTACGCCCGCCCCGGCCAGACCGACGCGGCCTGGCGCGCCGAGCTGGCCGAAGCGATCGCCATGGGGCCCGAGCACGTCTCGCCCTACCAGCTGACCATCGAGCACGGCACCGCCTTCGACCGCGCGGTCGGTCGCGGGACGCTTGTCGTGCCCGACGAGGACCTGGCCGCGACGCTGTTCGAGACCACCCAAGAGGTTCTGGAGGCCGCCGGCTTTGACGCCTACGAGGTGTCGAACCACGCCCGAAGCGAGGCCGCGCGCTCGCGGCACAACCTCGTCTACTGGCGGGGTGTGGACTATGTCGGCGTTGGCCCCGGCGCCCACGGGCGACTGGCCATTGCCGAAGGCCGCGCCGCCACCACCGCCCATCGGGCGATCAAGGACTATGTCGCCGCCGTTCGCGAACACGGCGTCGGCTTCGAGCGCGAGCTCCTGAACCCCGAAGAGGCCGCCGAGGAGCGCCTGGTGCTAGGCCTGCGCATCGATGACGGCGTCGGCTTCGACGAGATGGCGCCGCTGGGCCTGTCCCCCGATCTGGCCAAGGTCCGCGATCTGGTCGAAGCGGGATTGCTGGTCGACAGTCGCGATCGCCTGCGCGCCACGCGCGCGGGCCGTCTGCTGCTGGATCGGCTGACAGGGGCGCTCGCAACCTGATATGGGTTTGACTCAACCGAAGGACACCGCGCGCTTGAGTCGTCTGCCTCCCCCACCAGCCTTGTCCGACGCACCGCTGGCGCCCGGCCTCTATCTGGTGGCGACGCCGATCGGCAATCTGCGCGACATCACCCTGCGGGCCCTGGACGTGCTGGCCGCCTGCGACGTGCTGCTGGCCGAGGACACTCGCGTCACTGGCAAGCTGTTGTCGGCCTACGGCATCCGGACCAAACTGGAGCGTCACGACGAGCACGTGGCGGAGCGGTCGATCCCAGGAATCCTCGAACGCCTGGCCAGCGGCGAGCGGGTGGCCCTGGTTTCGGACGCCGGCACGCCCATGGTCTCCGATCCCGGCTATCGCCTGGCCCGCGAGGCGATCGCCGCCGGCCATGACGTGATCCCGATCCCCGGCGCCTCGGCCGCGCTCGCCGCCCTGACCCTGGCGGGCCTGCCGACCGACCGATTCCTCTTCGCCGGCTTCCCGCCGCCCAAGAGCGCAGCGCGGCGGACCTTCTTCGAGGAGTTCGCCAACACCCGCGCCACGCTGATCTTCTACGAAGGCGCCTCGCGGGTCGGCGACTGCCTGGCCGACATGGCGGCGGTGTTCGGCGCCGATCGCCCGGCTGCGGTGTGCCGTGAACTGACCAAGCTCTACGAGACCTGCGTTCGCGGCTCGCTCAGCGATCTGGCCGCGGATCCGCGCTTCGATGCGCCGAAGGGCGAGATCGTGATCCTCGTCGGGCCCGGAGCCGAGAAGGTGGCCAGCGCCGACGACGCCGAGGCCGCCCTGCGCGAGGCCATGGCCCGCCTGCCGCTGGGCGAGGCCGCCTCGGAAGTCGCCAAGGCGCTGGGACTGTCGCGCAAGGACCTCTACCGCCAGGCGCTGGCGCTGAAGGAGCAGGCCTGATGGCGGCCGGCGTTCGCCAAGGCCCGACGCGTTCGGACCGAGGGAGCGCCGCGCGCAAGGTCGGCCGGCGCGCAGAGGTGATCGCCGCGCTCTGGCTGATGGCCAAGGGCTATCGCATCCTCGGCTTCCGCCTGGCCACGCCGCTCGGCGAAATCGACCTCCTGGCGAAACGCGGGAAGGTGCTGGCCGTTGTCGAGGTCAAGCAACGCACGACGATCGACGACGCCCTGGACGCGGTGAAGCCGACCCAAAGGGAGCGCCTGCGACGCGCCGCAACGCATCTGGCCGCGCATCGCGCCGGGCTGCGTGATCTGGTGGTGCGGCTGGACCTGATCGCCGTCGCTCCCGGGCGCCCGCCGCGACACCTTCCCGACGCCTGGAGCGGAGCCTAAAGATGACGCGGGAAGAGGCCGAGGCGATCCTGACCCGGGCCGGCGAGGGTCCCGACGAGAGCTTTCCGCTATTCGAAGCGGCCCTGGCCTGCGCCGTCCATGATGATCCGAGCCGCGACACCAAAGCCGCTGTCGACCTGGCCAACGACGCCGTCGAGCGCCTGCGCCGGCGGGCCGAGAGCGAGTCGCCCGAAGAGGCCGTGGCCGAGACCCTGGCGGGAGACCTGCGCCTGACTGGCGATGTGATCACCTATGATCACCCCGACAACGCCGACGTCATCGCGATCGCCCACCGCCGCAAGGGCCTGCCGGTGGCGCTGGGCGTATACTACCTCCATGCCGCGCGGGCCGTGGGGCTGGAGCTCTACGGCGTCGACTTCCCCGGCCACTTCCTGCTGCGCATCGAGACCGACGAGGGCCCCCTGGCCCTGGACCCGTTCAGCGAAGGCCGCGTGGTGCTGCCGTCGGAGCTGTCGCGCCGGGCCCTGCGCACCGGCCTGATGCCGGACGTCGCCGCGAGGCTCGAGCTTCTGATGGTGCCGATCAGCGACCGCGCCGTGCTGATCCGTCTGCAGAACAACATCTTCGCCCGCGCCCAGCAGGCCAAGGACTGGCCCCGCGCCGAACGCTCGGCCCTGCGGCGGGCGTTGCTGAACCCCAAGGACCACCGCCCCTGGCTGGACGTCGCGGCCGCCCGCGAGGGCCAGGGCGCCCTCGCGGGCGCCCTGCAGGCGCTGTCCCGCGCCCAGGTCCTGGACGGCGGCGCGGCGATCGCGGCGCGGGCGGCGCGCGAGCGGGTAAGGCTGAGGCTGAACTAGCGTTCCGGCCAAAACGGCTTAACTAGGCTCCAGAACCAAACCCCAGGAGCCCCCATGTCGCTGCGAGTCGCCGTCCAGATGGATCCCATCCTGGGGATCAATATCGACACCGACACGTCCTTCCTGATGATGATGGAAGCCCAGAGCCGAGGCCATAGGCTGTGGTTCTACACCCCCGACAAGCTTTCGCAGGAAGACGGCCGGGTGTTCGCCCGCGCCCAGCCGGTCGAGGTGTTCGCCGAGAAGGGCGCGCACGCCAAGCTGGGCGAGACCGTGACGCTGGACATGAAGGACGACATCGACGTCGTGCTGATGCGCCAGGATCCGCCGTTCGACATGGCCTACATCACGGCCACGCACTTCCTGGAGAAGGTCCACCCGCACACCCTGGTGGTGAACAACCCGGCCGAAGTGCGCAACGCGCCCGAGAAGCTGTTCGTCACTGACTTCCCGGGCGTGCAGCCGCCGACCCTGATCACCAGCGACCATGACGCGATCTACGACTTCCGCGCCCGCCACGGCGATATCGTGCTCAAGCCCCTCTATGGCGGCGGCGGCTCGGGCGTGGCGCGTCTGCTGGCCGACGACCCCAATCTCGATGCGCTGCTGGAACTGCACGCGATGATCGGCCGCGAGCAGGTGATCGCCCAGAAGTTCGTTCCCGCCGTCAGCAAGGGCGACAAGCGCGTGCTGCTGGTCGACGGCGAGCCCGTGGGCGCCATCAACCGCGTGCCGGCCAGCGGGCAGGTCCGCTCGAACCTGCGGGTCGGCGGCCGCGCCGAGGCGGTGGAGCTGACCGCCCGCGATCTGGAGCTTTGCAAGATCATCGCGCCCGAACTGAAGCGTCGCGGCCTGCTGTTTGTCGGCATCGACGTGATCGGCGAGTACCTTACCGAGATCAATGTCACCTCGCCGACGGGCGCCCAACAGCTGAAGCGGTTTACCGGTATCAACGCCGCCGAAGTACTTTGGAATCGGATCGAAGACATTCGTGCGAACGGTGGGTAACTCTGCGTAAACGGCAAGATTTCCCGAAACGTTCGTTTTTCGTTCTTGCTCCATTTCGCCGACTATGTTGCTCCTTGTGGATAAGTTGAAGTTCCTCAAGGAGTTACGATGGCCGCCAGGGTCGTCACCGTTGCGTTCGAAGGCGTCGAGGCCCGAAGGGTCGATGTCGAGGTCCAGCTGACGACTGGCCAGCACGCCTTCGTGGTGGTGGGGCTGGCCGACAAGGCGGTGGCCGAAAGCCGCGAACGGGTGCGCGGCGCCTTCGCGGGTCTGGGTCTTTCGCTCCCCGGCAAAAGGATCGTCGCCAACCTGGCGCCGGCCGACCTGCCCAAGGAGGGCGCGCATTTCGACCTGCCGATCGCCCTGGCGGTGATGGCGGCTCTGGGCGTCATCCCGCTGGACGCCCTGGATGGCTGGGCGGCGATGGGCGAGCTGTCGCTGGACGGTCGCATCGTGCCCGCCGCCGGCGCCCTGCCCGCGGCCATGGCGGCTGGGGCCATGGACCTTGGGCTGATCTGCCCCGAAGCCTCGGGACCGGAAGCGGCCTGGGCCGGCGGCACGCGGATCCTGGCGCCGCGCTCGCTGGTGGCGCTGATCAATCACTTCCGGGGCAGCCAGATCCTCTCGGCGCCGACCCCGGGCCCGATCATCGAAGGCGACCAGCCCAAGGACCTGCGGGACGTGAAAGGCCAGGAGCACGCCAAGCGCGCGCTCGAGATCGCGGCGGCCGGCGGACACAACCTGCTGTTCTGCGGTCCCCCAGGATCAGGCAAGTCGATGCTGGCCCAGCGCCTGCCTGGCCTGTTGCCGCCCCTGACCTCTGCCGAACTGCTGGAAACCTCGATGGTGCATTCGGTGGCCGGGCTCATCGCCCGTGGCGCCTTGACCCGCGCGCGGCCTTTCCGCGCCCCACACCACAGCGCGAGCATGGCCGCCCTGACCGGCGGCGGGCATCGCGCCAAGCCTGGCGAGGTCTCTTTGGCGCACAACGGAGTCTTGTTCCTGGACGAACTGCCCGAGTTCGGCGTCCAGGCGCTGGACAGCCTGCGCGGCCCGCTGGAGACGGGCGAGGTGATGGTCGCGCGCGCCAACGCCCATGTGCGGTATCCGGCGCGCGTCCAGCTGGTGGCGGCGATGAACCCCTGTCGCTGCGGGCACGGCGGGGTCGGGCGCGGCGCGTGCGGCAAGGCGCCTCGGTGCCAGAAGGACTATCAGGGCCGGGTCTCGGGCCCACTGATGGACCGCATCGATCTGGCCGTCGACATGCCGGCCGTCACCGCCGCCGACCTCGCCCTCCCCCCGCCCGTCGAGGGTTCGGCCGAGGTCGCCGCCCGCGTGGCGCGCGCCCGGAACCTGCAGCTCGACCGCGCCGAAGCGCTGGGGGCCGCCGATGGCCTCAACGGCCGCGCCGAAGGCGCCTTTCTGGAAAAGATCGCCGGGCTCGACACGGCCGGCCGCGACCTGCTGTCCCGCGCCGCCGAGGCCGGACGCATCAGCGCGCGCGGCTGGACCCGCGTGCTGCGCCTCTCGCGCACTATCGCCGATCTCGAGGGCGTGGAAAGCGTCAAGCGGGTCCACGTCGCTGAAGCGCTCGCCTATCGGCGCACCAGCGGGGCGGGAGAAGAAAGCGTCCCTGCGGCGGGCCACGTTTGACCGCCCGTTAAGCCGCGTCGGCTAACCTTGGTTTCCATGAGCGACAGCAGACCTGACGACCGCCATCCCAGCGTCACGCCCGAACAGCTGGCGACCCTGAGCCACGAGTTCCGCACGCCGCTGAACGGCGTGCTGGGCATGGCGCGGCTGTTGGAAAACACCAAGCTGACGGCCGAGCAGCGATCGTATGTCACCGCGCTGCGCGAGAGCGGCGATCACCTGCTGTCGCTGGTCAACGACGTGCTGCACTTCGCCCGGCTGGGCGCGGCCTCGATCGAGCTGTCGCTGGCGCCGGTCGATATCGAGGGCCTGCTGCGCCAGGTCGCCGAACTGATGAGCCCGCGCGCCCACGAAAAGGGCGTCGAGATCGCTTGGGCCGTCTCCTCGCCTCTGCCGACCATCCTCGCCGATGAAGGTCGGCTACGACAGATCCTGCTGAACTTCGCCGGCAACGCCGTGAAGTTCACCGAGGCCGGCGGCGTGCTGCTGACCGCCAGCGCCATCGACGGCGGTCGCATCCGCTTTTCGGTGGCCGACACGGGACCCGGCGTCGCGCCAGAGGCGCGGGTTCGCATCTTCGAGGCCTTCGTGCAGACCGACGTCACCCACGCCACCCAGCTGGGCGGCGCGGGCTTGGGCCTGGCTATCGTCTCGCGGCTCTCGGCCGCCATGGGCGGCGCGGTCGGGGTCGGCGGCGAGTTGGGCCAGGGCGCGGAGTTCTGGTTCGAGGCGCCGTTCGCTACTTCCGCCGCCCCCGTGCGCGCCGCGCCGCTGGAAGGCCGCAACGTCGCCATCGCCTCGCCCAACGCCATTGTCCGCGCCGCTACGGCCCGCCAGATCGAGGCGGCGGGCGGACGGGCCTACGCCGCCGTCGACATCGCCTCGGCCCTGGCCGGCGCGCCCGCCGACGCGGTGCTGCTGATCGACGCGGCCCTCTCGGGACCTCGCGGCGCGCTCAAGCCGCCCGCCGGCCGACGCTCGGTGGTGCTGCTGACGCCCGAGCAGCGCGATCGCATCGACCGACTGAAGGCGGCTGGCTTCTCGGGCTATCTGATCAAGCCGCTGCGCGCGGCCTCGCTGGTCGCCCAGGTGCTGCAGGCGACGACAGCGGATGGCGTGGCCGAGGACGAGCCCGCCCACGACGACCGCATCGCCGGCGCCGTCGCCAGCGGCGCGCGGGTGCTGCTCGCCGAGGACAACCCGATCAACGCGCTGCTGGCCCGCACCCTGCTGGAGCGCGAGGGCTGCATCGTCGACCGCGTGGCCGATGGCGAGCAGGCCGTCGCGGCCGCCTCGGCGGGGGTCTATGACCTGATCCTGATGGACTTGCGCATGCCGGGCCTGAACGGGATCGAGGCCGCCCGCGCCCTGCGCGCCAAGGGCGTGGCCACCCCGATCGCCGCCCTGACCGCCGACGCCTTCGACGAGGACCGCCGCACTTGCCTGGCGGCGGGCATGGACGACTTCCTGGTCAAGCCCCTGACCCAAGAGGCCCTGCGCGACGCTCTGAAGCGCTGGACCACCGGCGGCGTCTCGGGCGGCTGGACGAAACCCGCGACGCGAGCCAAGGTCGCCGGCTGATACGGGGGGCGTCCCCCGCTGGGGGATCGCCGCATGTCCGAGCAAGCACAAGCGCCGGAAAAGAAGAGCCTTCTGCAGACCCTCGCCTTCTTCGGCGAGCGGCGCAGCCTGGTCATGCTGGGCCTGGGCTTCGCGTCGGGCCTGCCGTTCATGCTGATCTTCGACACCCTGTCGCTGTGGCTGCGCGATGCGGGCCTGTCGCTGGCGGTCATCGGCTTCTTCAGCCTGGCGACCCTCTCGTTCTCGTTCAAGTTCCTCTGGGCGCCGCTGATCGACCGCACCACGGTGCCGGTGCTGCACAAGCTTCTTGGCCATCGCCGCGCGTGGATGCTGGTGTTCCAGACCGTGATGGTGCTGGGGCTCTGGGCGATCTCGACCATGAACCCGCTGAACCAGCTGGGCTTCCTGGCCGCCGCCGCTGTCACCGTCGGCTTCGCCACGGCATCGCATGACATCGTCATCGACGCCTGGCGCATCGAGGTCGCCGACAAGGAAGAGCAAGGCCCGATGGTCGTCGCCTACCAGTGGGGCTATCGCGTCGCCATGATCGTGGCCGGCGCGGGGCCGCTGCTTCTGGCCGAGCGGTTCGGCTGGAACCTATCCTACGCGGTGATGGGCCTGATCGTAGGCTTGGGGGTGCTGGCCACCCTTTGCGCCCCGCGCGAGGCCGAGCACACCATCCGCCCGATCCCGACCGACGACGTGCACCAGTCGAAAGTGCTGGAGGTCGTGGAATGGCTGGTGCGCCTGGCCATCCTGCTGCTCGGCGCCCTGGCGCTGGGCTCGGGCCTCTCGGGCGATGCGACCCTGCTCTCAAAGCTGATCGGCGGCGAAGCCCTGGCCGAGGCCTGGACCGCCAAGCCGAACGGGATCTGGCTGCAACTGGTGGGCGTGATCACGGGTCTCGCCATCGTCGTCGTCGCCGCCTGGCCGATCCCGAAGGTGCGCACCAAGCCCGGCGTCTACATGTCCAAGGCGTTCGGCGAACCGCTGGGCGAGTTCCTGACCCGCTTCCACGGCGTGGCCGGCCTGATCCTGGCGGCGATCTGCGTCTACCGGGTCTCGGACTTCGTGCTGAACATCATGAACCCGTTCTACCGCGACATGGGCTTCACGCTGACCGAGATCGCCGAGATCCGGAAGGTGTTCGGCATCATCGCCTCGATGGCCGGGGTGTTCCTGGGCGGGGTGGTCGTCGCGCGCCTGGGCCTGATCAAGGCCCTGGTCATCGGCGCCTTCGCCCAGCCGGTCAGCAACCTGATGTTCGCGCTGCTGGCCATGAGCGGCCACAACACCAGCATGCTGTTCGTCTCGATCTGCCTGGATAACATCGCCGGCGGCGTCGCGGGCACGGCCCTGATCGCCTACATGTCCAGCCTGACCAGCGCGGGCTTTACGGCCACGCAGTACGCGCTGTTCTCGTCGCTGTACGCCCTGCCGGGCAAGCTGATCGCCTCGCAGTCGGGCCGGATTGTCGAGGCGTCGGCCAAGGCGGCCGAGGCCGGGGGCTTTACGGCGCCGCTCAAGGGCCTGTTCACCCGGTTGCCGCCCGAGAGCTTCACCGCCGCCGGCGCCAAGCTGGGCGTCAGCGCGCCGGCCATGGCGGCCGGCTATACGGCCTTCTTCATCTACACCGCGCTGATCGGCGTCGCCGCAATCGTGCTGTCGTTCATGGTGGCGGCCCGTCAGGGCAAGACGCTGGCGGCGTCCTAAACCGCCAGGCACACCACCTGGGCCACCCGCAGGTCGCGGCGCAGGCCGTCGGCGACGCGGCCGTAGTTCTCGGTGGTGATCGGCTCGCTGGGAGCGAACTCCGAGGCGGAGGGGCGACGGTGCGAGCCGAGCACGGCTTTCAGGGTCTCGGGCGCGGTCGTGTAGATGCGGCCCCGGCGCGGGGCTTCGGCCACGGTCACGCCGATCACCCGGCCCGCCGCATCAAGCGCGGGTGCGCCGGAAAGACCGGAAAGCGTGCCCTTCAAGGTGTCGGTGCGGCCCACCTCGGCCCACACCAGGACGGGCTCGGTGCGCGCGCCTCGGCCGTGGACCACCAGATTCTCGCGCCCCAGCAGGCGCGAGGCGGCTTCGCCCGGATGGCCTTGCGGGAAACCGGGGTGATAGGCGCGCGCGCCCCGGCGCAGGGGTTCGTCCAGTCCCATCGGCACGGCGGGCGCGCCGCCTTCGGTGGTCAGGACAGCGGCGTCGGCGCGGGTGTCGACATGGACCTTGGCGGCGACGCCGCGCCCGTCGGCCACGACAATGGCGGCCTGCTTGCAACCGTCGACCACATGGCGGGCGGTCAGCCAGACGCCGTCGTCGCCGACCGAAAACGCCGTTCCCGAGCCCGGCGAGGGCTTGTCGGGCACCTGGACCACGATTGAAGGATCGAACGGCGAAGACGGTCCCAGCGGCAAGCCTTCCTCGCCCGGCACCGGCGGCGGGGGCGGGGGCGCGTCCGAACGTTCCTGGCGACCGACAGCGACGATCACCAGGGCGCTCACCGCCGCAGCATAGACCAGCCAGTCGGGAAGCTTGGGGAAATGCACCGGACGACCTCCGGGCGCGAGTGTATCAGCCCCCGACCGCCGCGGCCAGGATCAGCGCCACGCCCAGCTTGGCGCCGACCAGCAGGGCGGCGGCGGCGACCTCACCCTCGTTTATGCGTTCGGGAAGGCCTTTCAGCAGCATGTCGGTGATGCGGAAGACCAGCAGCTGCACCGCGATGGTCGCCGCGCCCCAGATGACGATTTCGGTCACCGAGGTCGAGGCGCGCAGGGACACGGCCAACGGATATCAGCATGACCAGGGTCACGCTCGCATGCAGCAGGGTGATCGGAAAACCGGTGGCGAAGGCCTGGACCTCGGGCGACTGGAGCTGGGACGGCATGGACGCTAATGACCCCGATAATCGTGCTGCCCCCTGACTAACACGGGTCGGCAAGGCTTGCGTAGGGGGCGCCCGTCCGTGGGGAAACGGGCCCTACTTGTAGAAGCCCTGGCGCAGGTTGATCCCGTGCTCGACAAAGACCTTCATCGCGCACAGCATCCCGGTCCAGCCTTCGCAGTTTCCGAACGCCGCCTTCTCGTCCGCCGGCGTATCGCCCCAGCCGGCCTCGTGGATGCGCACCAGGGTCCGTCCGTCGCCGGTGTCGGCGAAGGTCATGGTGACCATGGTGAAGCCGCCGGTCGCCGCTTCCCAGCGCAGCACGATCTTTTCGTTGGCGACGACCTCGATCACCTCGACCGGGAATGCGCCCGGGAAGTCGTGGAAATCCCAGGTGACCGTCGTGCCGGTCTCCAGCCGCCCCTGCGCCCCGCCGGTGGTGAAATAGCCCGAAAGCTTTTTGGGATCGGCGACGGCCTCAAAGACCTCGGCCACGGGTTTAGCGATGCGGCCGCCGACCGTGAATTCGTAGGGCATGGATGCGCTCCGTCCTTGCTGGCCGGGACAATGTGTTATAATTTTATAACATGTCAAGCGAGGACGAATCGGACCTGATCTTCAAGGCGCTGGGCCATCGGGTCCGGCGTCGGATGCTGGATCTTTTGAAGGACGACCCCCTGACCACGGGCATGCTCTGCGCGCGGTTTCCCGAGATGCGGCGAGCATGCTCAGCCGGCTCAAGAAGGCCGTAGAGGAGACGACCTAAGCCGCCTCGTCCTCGTCGTCGTCGGAGAGCACGCCCGCCATCGCCGCCAGCGACAGCTTGCGCAGCGCCGAGGCGCGGACCTTTTCGCTTTCGCTCTTCAGCTGACCGCAGGCGGCGAGAATATCGCGACCGCGCGGGGTGCGGATCGGCGAGGAGTAGCCGGCCTTGTTGAGGATCGCGGCGAAGGCCTCGATCGTCGCCCAGTCCGAGCACTGGTAGTCGCTGCCGGGCCAGGGATTGAACGGGATCAGGTTGATCTTGGCCGGGATGCCCTTGATCAACTTGACGAGGGCGCGGGCTTCCTCGGGGCTGTCATTGACGCCCTTCAGCATCACGTACTCGAAGGTCACGCGGCGGGCGTTGGACAGGCCCGGATAGGCGCGGATGCCGGCCATCAGCTCGGCGATCGGGTACTTCTTGTTCAGCGGCACCAGGACGTCGCGCAGCGGGTCGTTGGTGGCGTGCAGGCTGATGGCCAGCATGGCCTGGGTGGTCGAGCCCAGCTTTTCCAGCATCGGCACGACGCCCGAGGTCGAGACCGTGATCCGGCGACGCGAGATGGCGATGCCCTCGTTGTCGCTGATAATCTCGATGGCGTCGGCCACCTGGCCCAGATTGTAGAGCGGCTCGCCCATGCCCATGAACACGATGTTCGAGAGCTGGCGGTCTTCCTTGTCGGACGGCCATTCAGCCAGGTCGTCCTTGGCCACCTGCACCTGGGCGACGATCTCGGCCGTGGTCAGGTTGCGCACCAGAGGCTGGGTGCCGGTGTGGCAGAAGCTGCAGTTTAGCGTGCAGCCGACCTGGCTGGACACGCACAGGGCGCCCGCGCGGCCGACGCCGGGGATATAGACGCTCTCCACCTCGATGCCCGGGGCCATGCGGATCAGCCACTTGCGGGTGCCGTCCTTGGACACCTGGCGCTCGACAATCTCGGGGCGGGCGATGGTGAAGGCCTCGGCGAGACGGGCGCGCGTTTCCTTAGCGACATCGCTCATGTCGGCGAAGTTGGTGACGCCGCGATGGTGCATCCAGCGGAAGATCTGGGTGGCCCGCATCTTGGCCTTGCCGTGCTCGACCACGCCGCTCTCGACCAGCGCCGCGACCAACTGCGGGCGCGTCAGGCCCGACAGATTGATGAGGGGCTTGGTGACGGGGGTGGCGGGCGCGGCGTCGGACGAGACGCGCGACAGGTCGAGGGTGACGCTCAAGGGGATGTCCGGCTCTTCGGGGTCGAGGCGGGTCTATAGCAGATCAGGCCCGGTTTTCCAAAAGGAGGCCCCGAGCGCGATGTCACACCTTGCGGAACCGGCTTCCCTGGCTCGCCATCAGGGCCAGGGCCCAGTCGTCGGGGACGATCTTGGCGATGGCGGCGATGGCCTTGTTCGGCGCGCCGGGCACGCAGATCGAGCGATTGGCCTCGGCGGCTTCGTAGCCGGCGGCGGCGACCTCGTCGGCGCCCAGCCACATCCAGTCCGGCACGCCCTGGCTGACCTGGGCGCGTGTGCCGTTGACGTCATGGAACTCCGAATAGGTGAAACCCGGGCACAGGGCGGTGACGTGCACCCCGTTCGACAGGTTCTCCAGGTGCAGGCTCTGCGAGAACTTCACCAGAAAGCCCTTGGTGGCCGCGTAGAGCGTATGGCCCGCCGCGCCGGGAACCAGGCCCGCCAGCGAGGCCACATTGACGATGCGGCCGAACTTGCGCTCGACCATGCCCGGCAGGACCTTGTGGGTCATCTCGCAGACGCTGGTCAGCATCAATTGCAGAAACTTGGCCTGGTCGGCCCAGGCGGTGGCGTCGTAGGTCCCGGGCAGGCCATAGCCGGCGTTGTTGATCAGCGCATCGACCACCCGGCCTTGCTCGGCCACAGCCGCCAGGACCGTGTCGACGCCGCCGGGCTCGGCGAGGTCGGCGGGGATCGCATACGCCTCGACGCCGGAGCGCAGCTTGATCTCGGCGGCCAAGCCCTCCAGGCGGTCGGCCCGGCGCGCGGTCAGGGCCACGTCGTAGCCGTGGCTGGCGTAGATGCGGGCGGAAGCGGCCCCGATACCGGCGGAGGCGCCGGTGATCAGGGCGAGACGGCGGGCCATGCTGGATCGATCCGATGAAGACAAAAGCGTTGTCGGAGTCGAGCACGGCCCGCGATTTGGTTCAAGCAGCGGACCGGGGCGACCGCGCGCGGCGGCGGGCGACGCAGAGCAGGATCGGGGCAGGCCTTACCGCAGCCCGCTCAGCAGGTCGGCGACCGTGATCTGGGAAAGCCGCTCGGCGGCGGCGTGATCCGCCGCAAGAATCGCCGAGCGGACGGCGTCGGGGATCTTCTCGCCCACGGGGCAGCCCTTCACGCCCTTGGGCGCCACACCCAGATGCGCGCAGCCGTTGACGGCCCGAAGCACCACGTCGAGCGTGATCGTCTCGGCGGGCTTGAGCAGCCAGGCGCCGCCATTGGCCCCGGCGCGCGCGCCGATCAGCCCGGCCTTGCCCAGCATGGCGGTGACCCGGCGAACCACGACCGGATTGGTCGGCACCGAGGCGGCGAGCTCGGCGCTGGCCACCGCGCGATCGGCCGAGAATGCGGCCTTGTGCGCCAGATAGGCCAGGGCATGGGCCGCGACGGGGAATTTCTGACTGTCCGACATCTCAACCCGGGAACGTAAGGTGGCCGGCTGCGCGTTCAACCGAAAACTGGCTGGCGGCGGAAGCCTTCACCGATGGAGGGGCCGCATGATGCAACGCAGCGTGATGATTGAACCGGGCGCGGTTTGGGTGTATCGCGCCGCGCTTGATCGCGATATGGGTCGGCCAGCAGCGTTTTGCGAGGGCTCCCCGGAGGGATTACATGGCTTCCGAAGCCCCCCACGACTCCGCAGCCGATTGTGCGCCTGCGTCCTCAGACATTCCGCAACAAGACGGCGCCACGACCAATGGCCACGGCCATGACCTGAAGGGTCATGGCTTCTTCGCCCTGGCCCTGGGCTCGGTGGGCGTGGTCTTCGGCGACATCGGCACCAGCCCGCTGTACGCCTTTAAGGAAGCCTTGGCGGCGGCGTCCCATGACGGCGTGACGCGGTCGGAAATCTTCGGCGTGGTCTCGCTGGCGCTGTGGGCGCTGATCCTTGTCGTGACGATCAAGTACGTCGTCTTCATCATGCGCGCCGACAACAAGGGCGAGGGCGGGGTTCTCTCGCTGATGGCCCTCGCGCAACACGCCATGGGCAAGCGCACCACCCTGGTCTTCGCTCTGGGCGTGGCCGGCGCGGCGCTGTTCTATGGCGACGCGGTGATCACCCCGGCCATGTCGGTGCTCTCGGCCGTCGAGGGTCTTCGCACCATTCCCGCGCTGGAGCGTGGCGTGACCAATGAGGTCGTGCTGCTCATCGCGACCGCGATGCTGCTGGGTCTGTTCTTCATCCAGAGCCGGGGCACGGCTTCGGTCGGCAAACTGTTCGGCCCGGTCTGCGCCCTGTGGTTTGGCGCGATGTTCTCGTTGGGCCTGATGAACCTGGCGGGCAACCCCGGCATCCTGATGTCGATCAGCCCCCACTATGCGGTCAAGTTTCTGGCCGAGCACGGCCTGACCGGCTTCATCGTTCTGGGCGCGGTGTTCCTGACCGTGACCGGCGTCGAGGCCCTGACCGCCGACATGGGCCACTTCGGCCGCTGGCCGATCCAGGCCGCCTGGCTGTTCTTCGTCTTGCCCTGCCTGGCCATGAACTATCTGGGCCAAGGCGCCTTCGCCCTGACCACGCTGCAAACCGCCGAGGCCGCCGGAACGGCGATGCCGGAGCTCAACTGGTTCTTCGAGATGGCCCCCGAGGCGTTGCGCCTGCCGCTGGTGCTGTTGGCCGGCGCGGCGACCGTGATCGCCAGTCAGGCCGTCATCACCGGCGCGTTCTCGTTGACCCAGCAAGCCATCCAGCTGGGCCTGCTGCCACGCCTGGACGTGCGCCGCACGTCCGAGACCCAGTCGGGCCAGATCTTCGTGCCCCAGCTCAACACCATGCTTCTGGTCGGCGTGCTGGCCATCATGTTCACGTTCCAGAGCTCCTCTGCCCTGGCCCACGCCTATGGCCTGGCCGTGACCGGCACG
>NCDQ01000674.1 GCA_002280275.1 Caulobacter vibrioides
AGCTGAACAGGAGGAAGGCCGCGTCGCCCGCGATCGGCTTCAGCGCTTCGGCGGCCTGCTGCGTGCTCTCGATATCGGTCTTGCCATTCGCGTGCAGGGTTGCTGCCGTCGTCAGGATGATGAAGAAAGCGACCAGGTTCGACATCCCCATGCCGATGGCGGTCTCCCAGCCGATGCGCGTCAGCTCGCGCGGCGCCTGCTCCGGCTTGTCGGTGAGCGGCCCCGCCTCGTCATCGCCCTCCTCTTCCTCGACCTCCTGCGAACTCTGCCAGAAGAAGAGATAGGGACTGATCGTGGTGCCCAAGATGGCAACGATCAGCATCAAAGTATCCTTGTCGAGAGCGAACGTCGGCACCAGCGCGCCCATGCCGACGGCGCGCCAGTCGATATGGGCGGTGAAAACGACGCCGACATAGGCAAACAGCGAGAAGGTCAGATACTTCAGGAACCCGACATAGCGGCTGTAGGGAATGAACACGATGGCCAGCACCGAGGCGATCGCGAACACGAAGGTGAAGACGATCTGCCCTCCTCCCACGACCATCGCCATTGCGGCGCCCATGGCGGCGAGATCGGCGCCGATATTGATCGTGTTCGCCACGAACAGGAGCAGGACCAACCCCAGCACCACCGGCCGAGGAAAGGCGCGACACATGTTGGCGGCCAAACCGCGGCCCGTGACGCGACCGATGCGGGCGCTGACCGACTGGACCGCGACCATCAGCGGCCAAGTCAGAACGACCGTCCAGAGAAGTCCGAAGCCCGCATGAGCGCCCGCCTGGGAGTAGGTCGCTATGCCGCTGGGATCGTCGTCGGCGGCGCCGGTGATGACACCGGGACCGAGCCTCTTGATCAGTCCCTGTGTGCTGGTTGCGACCATCCTGCCTCCGAAACGAAAGACCACCGCGCCAGTTCCACCTGGATGAGCACCAGCGTGCGCACGGTGATCAAGTCGGACAGCGATGGGCCGACCTGACGCGAGAGTCCACCTGCATTCCTCTTCCGACCGACTGCAACAGAGCGTCGGCTGCACGGCCGCCATTGGTGCGGGGCGCCCGCTCGAGAAGGCCCTGCGGGTCGGTGCCCCCATGGAAAGGTTCGGTCTCGCTCTGCACGTGCGGGGCAG
>NCDQ01000188.1 GCA_002280275.1 Caulobacter vibrioides
GGTGGTCACGCCGGCCACCACCAGCTGGGTGATGCCGCGAGCCTGCAGTTGTTGCTGCAGGTCGGTGGCGTAAAACGCGCCCTTTCCGGGTTTGTCGATCACGATTTCGCCCGCCACCGGCGCCAGCGCGGGCACGATCTGGTTGCCCGGTTCACCGCGCACCAACACCCGGCCCATGGGGCCCACGTCGCCGATGCGCAGGCTGGGCGATCCGCGCAGGCGTGTTCCAGGAGCGGCGGGACGCAGGTCTCTTGGGCGCTCGCTCGAACGCTACGGGCGGCTCTTTGGCGGTCACCGTGGCGACCGAGGTCTGGCGGGTTCAAGCCTGGGCGCGACGCAGCGATCTGGAGAACACGTCCGTCGCCGTCGCAGCCGGCCGGATCTCGACCATGCCCGCCAACGATCAGTTTTCGACCCCGGCTATAGGGTATGGCCTCAACGCCGCCTGGCAGGGGCGAGAGGGTGATTGGAGCTGGGAGCTGGGCGGCGACGTCCGCGCCGCCGAAGGGCGAGTCAATGAGCGCTTCCGTTATCAGTCCGGCGCCTTCACGCGGTTACGCCAGGCCGGCGGCCGCACGCTGGTGGGCGGCTTCTACGGCGAGGCCGCACAGGTGAGCGAAGACCGCACATTCATCTTCGGTGCGCGCCTAGATGGCTGGCGCTCCTACGCCGGCCTGCGGCGCGAGCGCGACGCGCTGACCGGAACCGCGACCCTCGATACGACTATTGAAGACGCTTCGGGCGTTACGCCGACCGCCCGCGCCGGGATGCGCCAGCGGCTACATGGCGAGACCTGGTGGCGCGCGGCGGCCTATGCCGGTTTCCGGCCTCCGACCTTGAACGAACTGCATCGTCCCTTCCGGGTCGGCAACGACGTCACGGAGGCCAATGCGGTGCTGAAGCCGGAAACCCTCTACGGCGTGGAGGCCGGCCTGACGGGCGAAGGCGCCCTGCAATGGAGCCTTGCCGTCTTCTACAATCAGGTGCGGGACCCGGTGACTAACGTGACCGTCGGTGTCGGGCCCGGCAGCTTTCCGGTCGCCGGCTTCATCCCGGCGGGCGGGGTGCTGCGTCAGCGGCGCAATGCCGGTGAGATCAAAGCCTACGGTCTTGAGGGCGATGTCGCGGTGCAACTGTCCTCTTCCTGGACTGTGCGCGCCGCCGCCTCCTGGACCCACGCGCGTATAGATGGCGCGAACGCTGCAGCTCAGTTGACCGGTAAGCGCCCCGCTCAGGCTCCAGCGTGGGCGGTGACCACCGGCGCAGTTTGGCGGCCTATCGAGCGTCTGAGCGTCGATATCGACCTACGATACGAAGGCATGCGCTACGAAGACGATCTCAACCTGCGTCGGTTGAAGGCCGGCGCGGGGCTGGACGCGCGGGCCGGTTGGAGGCTCTCGCCCGCAACCGAAGTCTACGTGGCTGCCGACAACTTGCTGAACCATGGCCTGGCCGTCGGCCAGACGGCGGATGGGGTGGCCAGCTACGCGGCGCCGCGCACCGTTTTCGTGGGCTTCGCCCTCCGGCGATAGGGTCGTCGACGTGTCGTTCTCTCGACAGAGGAACGACAGACGCAAGCCGCCCGTTGTCTCCCTGCCAACCGATCCACGGTGCGGCCAATCGAAAAGGGACGACGACCATGGGTGAGACCCCGAATAACCAAGACCGCATGCCGCAACAGGCGAACGACGCCCAACGTCAGCAGGCGGGTCAGCAAAATCAGCAGGGTGAGACGCGCCAGCCCCAACAGCAGCAGGGCGAACGTCAGCAGACCCAACCCGGGCAACAGAACCAGCAGGTCGACCGGGAGCGGCGTGGCGATCAAGGCGTCGAAAAAACCCGCGAGAACAATCTGAATGACGGCTCCGCAGGCGGTGTGGACACCGGTGCGATCGAGCTTGGCCGCACCGGCGACGGCGGCGCTGAACGCTAGGTGTTCTCTATCGGGCCGGTCGCAAGACCGGCCCTTTCTCCCCAAAGAACCTAAAAGAACCTAGGAGTGCGCACCTTGCACGGTGGCGAACGACTTTCTCGTTTGGGCGCTTTCAGTGCTCAGTTTCCGGACGCCGAAGCGCTGCACCGCGCGCTGGCCCACTGGAACCATAAGCGGCTGGCGCCCGCTGCTCCCAGCCACGAATGGCGGCGCGATCTGGAGCGCGAGCATCAGATGCGTGAGGCTGAAGGCGCGTTCGTAGAGGCGTTCCGCAATCACATCGCGTCGCTAGTCGAACAGGTTCCGACGGACTCTCAAGAGTTCGTCGCTTGGTTCGAGGCCTTGAAAGATCACGGTCCCGGCCAGTGGGATCCGCTCTTCGACTGGCTCGAAGCCCAAGCGTCGCTTGAGGACCTGAAGTGGTTCCTGACACAGGAGGCCGCCGGAGAGGCGGGCTTTGACGACCTCGTGGCTATGACCCAGGTGAAGGTCCCTGATCGCGCGAAGCTGGAGCTGGCGCGCAACTATTGGGACGAGATGGGGCGAGGCAGTGCGCGTGGTATGCACGGACCCATGCTGACGCGTACGACGGCGATGCTGGGCCTGGCGCCGACCATCGATGCAACCCTGTGGCAATCGCTGTGTCTGGCCAACACCATGACCGCGTTCGCGACCACGCGGCGCTATGTCTGGCAGTCGATCGGCGCCTTGGGCGTGGTGGAGCTGACCGCGCCGACACGGGTGGCGTGCGTCGACGCTGGCCTGAAGCGCGTGGGCGTCGCGCCTGAGGCGCGAAAGTACTTCGCTCTCCATGCACAGCTTGATGTCGAGCATTCCAAAGCCTGGAACGCTGAGGCGCTGGTTCCGCTCGTGGAAGAAGACCCGGCTCGCGCGCGCTTCATCGCTGAGGGCGCGATCATGCGCCTGATCTGCGGGGAGCAGTGCTTCGAAACCTATCGCGCCCACCTCTGGGCCCACACCCACCCGCTGGTCTACGCCGCCGAGTAGTCCTGGCGCTCAGGGATCGGTTACCGCGCGCCCGCTGCGAAGCGCGCCCTTGCAGCGATCCGAGCAGGTCTTCACCTGGTCCCAGTCGCGGGCCCATTTTCGTCGCCACGAGAAGGGACGGCCGCAAGACTCGCAGATCTTGTCGGGCGTTGTAGCCTTGGGGCGCTTGGCGGCTTTCATCACGAACCCTGGGTCGAGGCTTTTCTTGCGGAGGCTTCGTGGGTACGCGGCAGGGGGCAGATCGGACGCGCGGGGCCATGGCTGCTATTCCCCGTCGAAGACATCGGGCCGTCTATCGTCCACATCGCGGCCGTGGCCCGGATCGGCGTCGCGTTCCAGGTCGATGATCTCCGCATCGTCCAGATCTTCGGCAGTCAAGGCGTCGTCGTCATCGGCGTCGCCCTCCGCCTGGGTGACGTCCAGAACGTCGGGCAGTTCCTCAAAGGTGCGCATCTCGCCGTCGCGCCCGACGACATCCTCGTCCAGCACTTCAGCGCCGTCCTGCTCGTTCCATCCGGTGTCGACATCGCTCATCGGCGTTCCTCCTGCTTGTGCGGACGGAATGGCCGGAACGCTGGGGTCGTTCCGCGCGATGACGATTGTCGCCGCTGGGCTTGCTGGTCCGGTCGCCGACCGCGTAGGTAAGGGCGAATGACTGAAACGACGCATATTCTCGTCACCGGCGGCGCCGGGCAGGTGGGCTTGGAGCTGCTGCGCGCCGCATGGCCAGACGGGGTTGCGCTGCACGCGCCGTCGCGAGCGGAGCTAGACCTCGCCTCTGAAGCCTCAATCCGCGCCGCGTTCGAGGCCACGCCCTTCGCCGCCGTGATCAACGCGGCCGCCTGGACCGCTGTCGACAAGGCCGAGAGCGAGGTCGCCGCCGCCTTCGCCGCCAACGCCATCGGACCCGCCCTGCTGGCCGACGTGACGCGGGCGAGGGGCGTTCCGCTGATCCAGGTCTCGACCGACTATGTGTTCGACGGCGACAAGCCGGGACCCTACGCAGAGGACGATTGCGTCGGGCCGATCGGGATCTATGGCGCCTCGAAGCTGGCGGGCGAGATGGCCGTGCGCCTGGGCAATCCGCGCTCGGTGGTGCTGCGGACGGCCTGGGTGCTCAGCGCCCATCGCGCCAACTTCCTGAAGACCATGCTCAGACTGGCCGCCGACAGACCCGCCTTGCGGGTGGTGGATGACCAGCGCGGCTGTCCGACCTCGGCGCACGACATCGCCGAGGCGCTAAGGACCATTACGCTGCGGATGATCGCCGCCCCGCAGGCGCCGAGCGGGGTCTATCATTTCGTCAATTCGGGCGAGGCCAGCTGGGCGGATCTGGCGCGGGAAATCTTTCGTCTCAGCCGCGCCCATGGAGGCGTTCATGCCGAAGTCGAGGGCATCCCGAGCAGTGAATATCCAACGCCCGCCCGTCGCCCGCGAAACTCACGCCTGTTGACCAACCGGATCGCCAAGGACTACGCCATCCACCCCCGGCCTTGGACAGAGGCCGTGGCGGACATCATCGCGGAACTGAGCGTTCAGGGAGCCCCTGCATGAAGGGCATCATTCTCGCCGGCGGCTCCGGCACCCGGCTGCATCCGATGACCCTGGTCACGTCCAAGCAGCTGATGCCGATCTACGACAAGCCGATGATCTATTATCCGCTGTCGACGCTGATGCTGGCGGGGATCCGCGAGATCCTGATCATCTCGACGCCGCGCGATACGCCCAACTTCCAGGCGTTGCTGGGCGATGGCTCGCAATGGGGTCTCGATATCCAGTACGCCGTGCAGCCCAGCCCCGACGGCCTGGCCCAGGCCTATGTGATCGGCGCGGACTTCGTGGGCCGCGATCCCTCGGCGCTGATCCTGGGCGACAACATCTATTTCGGCCACGGCATCACCAATCTGTTCACGCGGGCGATGGCGCGGCCGCAGGGGGCGACGGTGTTCGCCTATCACGTCAACGATCCCGAACGGTACGGCGTGGTCGAGTTCGACAAGGACATGACGGCCCTGTCGATCGAGGAGAAGCCGAAGGTTCCCAAGTCGAACTGGGCGGTGACGGGTCTGTACTTCTACGATGGCGACGTGGTCGACATCGCGCGGGACCTCAAGCCGTCGGCGCGCGGCGAGCTGGAGATCACCGACGTCAACCGCGCCTATCTGGAGCGTGGCGACCTGTCAGCCTGCTGGAGGCCGCCGAGTTCGTGCGCGTGCTGGAAAAGCGTCAGGGCTTCAAGATCGCCTGCCCCGAAGAGGTCGCCTACCAGAAGGGCTTCATCGACGCCGCCCAGGTCGAGCGCCTGGCCGACGCCCTGGGCAAGAGCGCCTACGGCGGCTATCTGCGCACCGTGATCGGCGTCTGCTAGATTTGGAGCCTGGGACCGGCGTCCTGAGAGGACGCCGGCCGCAAGCTTTACATGGGGCCAACGCCGCCCGGCGTGGTCTGGAAGTCGAAGGCCGGCTCGCGGGCCCGGCGCGGGTTTGGAACCCCTTGGCCGCCAAAGCCGTAGGTGATCCCGACGAACACCGCCCGCAGATCGAGCTCCATGGCGCGGCGGTTCTTTAGCGCCGGGGTGTTGATCACCGTCTTGTCGCGGAAGGTCTTCAGACCGTCCTGGACCGTCACCACGCCCGAGAGGCGGTCGTTGAACTTATGGCGGTAGCCCAGCAGCAGCATGCCGGTCGGCGCCTTGTAGCCCTGCGGGGTCAGGCGTTTGCCCGTGGCGAAGCCGCTGATCTGAACAAAGTCCTTCGGCGTGGCCTGGATGTTCAGGGCCGCATAGCCCGAGACCGTCCACGCCGAGCGCTTGTCCGGGAAGCCAAGGTCGGTCGCGCCGATCTCGGTCCAGGCCGTATTGCCGCTGATCGTGTACGACAGCTTGGGCGATAAGCGGGCGTTCGCCACCAGCTCCAGGCCGCCGCTGCGGCTCTTGGCGAGATTGGCCTTGGTGGTCAGCAGAACGCCGTCGCCGATGTCGCGCACCACGTCTGTGACGCCGTCGCGCGCCTCGCGCCAGTACAGCGTGCCCAGATAGTAGTTGAAGCCCTTGCGCAGCTGATAGGCCACCTCGAAGGCGTCGGTCACCTGCGGCTTCAAGCGCGGGTCGCCTTGGCGATAGCTGTAGGGGTCCTGGTAGATCCGATAGGGGTTCAGATCCTGGGCTGACGGCCGCTGGATGCGGCGGCTGTAGCTGGCGTTCACCTGGCGCAGATCGTCGACCTTGTACTGCAGGTGCAGCGAGGGATAGGCGCGCAGATAGTCGTAGCGGTCGGTCAGGCGCGAGGTGATCTGGTTGGTGTCGATCGAAACCTCTTCGATGCGCAGGCCCGGCATCACCGTCCAGTCGCCG
>NCDQ01000675.1 GCA_002280275.1 Caulobacter vibrioides
ATCGTGAAGGTCTAGGCCCAAAGTCCTCCCTCTGAAGGGGGAGGCGGTCGCATAGCGACCGGAGGGGGAAGTCCACTCTGTTCATGGCAGCCCCTCTCCGTCGGCTTCGCCGACCCCTCTCCCACAGGGAGAGGACTTCAGATCGCCTGGCCCCGCAGCAGCCTGGGCAGGTCGCCCACTGCCCCGCCGGCCTCATGCATGAAGAACCGCCGCGCCGGGGCAATGCGGTTGACCGCCGCAAGGCCGATGCCCCGCGCCACGCGCAGGATCGGGTTGTTATTGGAGAACAGGCGCACAAAGCCGTCGAAAGCCAGAGCGTTGGTCACGGTGTCGAACCGACGCCAGCGCGCGAAGCGCTCCAGCACCACGTCGGAGCCGATGTCCTCGCCTCCGCGCATGGCCTCGACCAGCACCTCGGCCAGCGCCGCTGCGTCCTTCAGGCCCAGGTTCAACCCCTGCCCGGCGATGGGATGCACGCCGTGGGCGGCGTCGCCGATCAGGGCAAGGCGGGGCGCGACCATGCGTTCGGCCAGCGATAGCGACAGCGGATAGACAAAGACCGGCCCGCACAGTTCGACGGCGCCCAGGAACTCGCCGAACCGCCGCATCAGGTGGGCATGGAAGACCTCGGGCCGCGCGCCGCGCAGGGCCTCGGCGCGGGCGGTGCTCTCGGTCCAGACCAGGCTGGCGCGATTGTCGGTCAGCGGCAGGATGGCGAACGGACCGCTGGGCAGGAAATACTCATGGGCTACGCCCTCGTGCGGATGCTCCATTTTCACCGTGACCACGACGCCGCTCTGGCCATAGCCCCAGCCGATCTCGCCGATGCCGGCCGCCTTGCGCAGGGTTGCGCCCCGGCCCTCGGCGCTGACCGCCAGCGGCGCGCTCAGCACCCGGCCGTCGGCCAGGGTCAGGCGGGCCCCGGCGGCGTCGACTTCGAGGTTGGTCGCAGCCATCGGCGCGATCACCGGAATACCCTTGTTGGTCACGGCCTGGGAAAGCGCCGCGCGGATCTGGCGGTTCTCGATCAGATAGCCCAAGGGCTCGCCGTCGGAGCGGTCGGCGATCTCGCTGGAATCAAAGCGCAGGAAGGCCGGCGAGGCGCCCCGCGCGCTGGCGCTC
>NCDQ01000676.1 GCA_002280275.1 Caulobacter vibrioides
CGCGTGCGGCATGAATGCCCTTGTTGCGGACGATCGAGACATTGCGGCGCGGGTCGCTGAGATAGATCAGTGGCGCAGCGCCGTCGCCAGCCAGCCGTATGACGAGCCCTTCGGCCAGCCGGTCGGGATGGTTGTCGACGACGATAATCTCGAACGCGACGCCGTCGGCGGTATCGGGCTTCAGGCAAGCGGTCAGGGTGCGTTCCAGCAAGTGGACGCGGTCGTAGCTGAGCACGACGACGCTGATGTCGGGCGCGGTGGTCAACGTCATACGCCGGTCCCTCGGAACACGACGACGGCGGTGCGGGCCAGGATCTGGATATCCAGCCACAGCGACCAGCGACGGATATAGTCGAGATCCCGTTCCACCCAGTCGTCATAGTCGTTGATGCGGTGACGCCCCTCGACCTGCCACAGGCAAGTGATGCCGGGCTTCACCGTCAGCTTCTGCTTCTGGAAGTCGGTGAACTGCGCATATTCGTGTTCGCGGGGCGGACGGGGCCCGACCAGGCTGAGATCGCCGATCAGGACGCTCCACAACTGCGGCAGCTCATCCAGGCTATACTTGCGCAAGACCTTGCCCAGAGCCGTCACGCGTGGATCGTTGGTCAGCTTGAAAGCCGGACCGCGCATCTCGTTGCGATCCTGAAGCTGGGCTTCCATCGCTTCGGCGTCGGCCACCATGGTGCGGAACTTGTAGCCGGTGAACGGCTTGGCGCCCTGGCCGACCCAATGGCAGGCGTAGAAGGCGGGGCCGCGCGAGGTCAGCTTGACCGCCACCGTGATGGCCGCCAGGACCGGCCCCAACACGACAAGGAGCGCCCCGGAGAGCGCTATATCCATCAAACGCTTTATGGCGTGCGTAAATCTCAAGACTGGCCTCGACCTGGGAACCGGACGTAAAGGGTGACGGAAAGATGTTAAGCTTGACGCCACAAGACGTCGCGATTTCCAGGCTCACTTGCGGCAGGCTCTCTTAATGTCCCGTTCCCCCGACAGTCAGTCCGTTTCGAAGGCGCCGGAGCAGCGGCCCGATGTGATGTTCGCGGGTCTGCGCTTCACGCCGATGACCGTGGAGGAAACCGTCGAGGCCCTGGCGGCGCGCGCTGTTGACGCGCCCCT
>NCDQ01000189.1 GCA_002280275.1 Caulobacter vibrioides
GTCGCTCGAGTCCGCCGCCCTGCGGCGTATCGCACCGTCGGCTACCATCGCCATCAGCGCCAAGGCGCGCGCGCTGAAAGCGGCCGGCCGTGACGTAATCGCCCTGTCCGCGGGCGAGCCGGACTTCGACACGCCCGACAATATCAAGAACGCCGCGATCAAGGCGATCCAGGACGGCAAGACCAAGTACACCGACCCCGACGGCATGCCCGAGCTGAAGGCGGCCATCTGCGCCAAGTTCAAGCGCGAGAACGGTCTGGAGTATAAGCCCAGCCAGATCCACGTCGCTCCGGGCGGCAAGCCCGTCATCTATAACGCTCTCGTCGCCACTCTGAACCCGGGCGACGAGGTGATCATCCCCGCGCCGTACTGGGTGTCGTATCCCGACATGACCCTGCTGGCCGGCGGCACGCCCGTCTCGGTCGAGACCACCGCCGAGAGCGGCTTCAAGATCACGCCGGCCGCCCTCGAAGCGGCGATCACGCCGAAGACCAAGTGGCTGATCATCAACAGCCCCTCGAACCCGTCGGGCGGCGCCTATACCCGGGCTGAACTGCAGGCGATCGCGGACGTGCTGCTGCGCCACCCGCAGGTCTGGGTGCTGACGGACGACATGTACGAGCACCTGGTGTTCGACGACTTCGCGTTCACCACCATCGCCCAGGTCGAGCCCAAGCTCTATGACCGCACCCTGACGATGAACGGCGTCTCGAAGGGCTATTCGATGACGGGCTGGCGCATCGGCTACGCCGGCGGCCCCGAGCCGCTGATCAAGGCCATGGGTAAGATGATCAGCCAGACGACCTCGAACCCCTGCTCGATCTCGCAGTGGGCCGCGCTGGAGGCGCTGAACGGCACGCAGGACTTCATCAAGCCGAACGCCAAGCTGTTCCAGGAGCGCCGCGATCTTGTCGTGTCGATGCTGAACCAGGCCACCGGCCTGCACTGCCCGACCCCGGAAGGCGCGTTCTACGTCTATCCCTCGTGCGCCGGTCTGATCGGCAAGACCGCCCCTTCGGGCAAGGTCATCGAGAGCGACGAAGACTTCGCCACGGAACTGCTGGAGTCGGAAGGCGTGGCCGTCGTGCACGGCGCGGCGTTCGGCCTGTCGCCGTTCTTCCGCATCAGCTACGCCACCAGCAGCGATGTGCTGGAAGACGCCTGCTCGCGCATCCAGCGCTTCTGCGCCAGCGTGAAGTAGTGTGACTCCGCCCTCCCCCTTGATGGGGGAGGGTTGGGTGGGGGTGATCGCGGCGTCGGACATGACGCTGGCCGGCTCCGCGGTTCACCCCCATCCCCGCCCCTTCCCCCATCAAGGGGGAAGGGAGCCTACCCCCCAATCCAATCGGTCAGCCCCTCGCGGGCATGGACATCGATCAGGGCGGGGCGTTGGCGCATGCGATCCAGATAGCGCTTCAGGTTCGGCCAGGTCGTGGCGGGCTTGGGCATGTTCCGGCTCCAGCGGCACAGGATCGTGACCAGCAGATCCACCGTCGTGAAGCCCTCCCCGACCATGTAGTCGCGATCCGCGAGATGCGCGTCCAGCCGCGCCAATCCTACCTCAATCTTGACCCGAGCCGCGGCCTGCACGGCGTCCTGCGCCTCGCCGCCGGCCGGTTCGTGCGGATAGAACCAGGCCCGGAAATGCGGCTGGAAGCTGTTGGCCAGCCAGAAGCTCCAGCTGAGATACGCGGCCCGATCGGGCGACCCGACGGGCGGCGCAAAGCCTGCCTGCGGATGCCGTTCGGCCAGCAGGGTCGCGAGCGCGGCCATCTGGGTCACCGGCGCGCCGTCGACCATCAAGGTCGGCACGACGCCGTCCGGATTGAGCGCCAGATACTCAGGTGCTTTATGCTCGCCCTTGTCGAAGTCGAGCAGCTTGAGCTCGAACGGAACCCCAAGCTCCAGCAGCATCCAATGCACCGCCGTACCGGCCGTGCTGGGCGAGCCGTAGAGTGTGTACATTTCAAACCTCCGCGCTGTCGCGGCGGATAGGCGGGTGCTTCTGGCCGACGGTCAATAAGTCCGGGCGCCATGCTGCCAAATCCGGGATCCGTGACGGCTAGCCTGCTCGGGCCCCAGGCTGAGCCTTGCATTTTTTCAGACGGAAAAGCCGCCATGCTGACCCTCTTCCACGCGCCCCGCTCCCGCTCGACCCGGTTCATCTGGCTGTTGGAGGAGCTTGGCGCGTCTTATGAGATCCGCACGGTCGACATCTATCGCGCCGTCAGCAACACGGGCGCGCGTGATCCGGCCAATCCGCATCCGCACGGCCAGGTTCCGGCCCTGACGGACGACGGCGTGCTGATCACCGAGTCGGCCGCGATCGCGCTCTATCTGACGGACAAGTTCCCCGCCGCGGGCCTGGGTCCGACGGTCGGCGATCCTTTGCGCGGCCCTTACCTCTCCTGGCTGGCCTACTAAGCCGGGGTCCTGGAGCCCGCCGTGAACACCCTCTGGAAGCAGAGGCAGGATGACCAGGACAAGGCGCAGTATCAGGCGATGGACGAGCGGTTGCGCGCCACGCTGGAGGCCTCCCCCTGGCTGCTGGGCGATCGCTTCTCGGCCGCCGATATCCTGTTTGTCAGCCTGTTACAGTTCGCACGCCAGATGCTCCCGCCGCACAAGGCCTATGACGACTGGTTGGCGCGGGCCAATGCGCGCCCCGCCCTTGCCCGGGCCCTGGTCAAGGACAGCGGCTGACAACCGTCTCAGGCTTGCATCGCGCGCGTGTTCGTCGGATGACCGTCGGAGCCGCGAAAAGCTCAGAGATTCAGATCCCGCCATGGCCGACGTCGTCAATCTGAACCAAGCCCGCAAGGCCAAGGCCAAGGCGGACGACAAGGCCCGGGCGGCCGAGAACCGTGTCCGCTTCGGCCGCACCAAGGCGGAGAAATCGCTGGAAGCCGCGCGCGTGGAAAAGCTCAAGCGCGACCTCGACGGGGCCAAGCGCGAGGACTAGGGCGTAGTTTCAAGTATCTAGACCCAAGACCAACGCTTTGGATGACGCCAGCTAAAGCCAGGCCTCTAGGCTTCGGGTTCCGCCCAGGCGCCTGCGTCCGCCAGGTAGGCTTCGTGGAGCGGCAGCGCTTCGACCGATCGCCGCAACCGCCGCGCCGTCGCAGCGTACTCCGTGGCCAAGGCTGCAGGATTTACCCCGTCGTACAACGGACTGGCGCGTCGCGCCCGAATTCCCTGCCCGTGCATCACCGCAAGCCAGGACGAGGGCGAAAACAGCTCATCACCGCCGCTGACCAGGATCCCGCGCTCAGCGTAAAGGGCCACCCGCTCGGACAGGCTATCGGGGACCGGCATGGTCCGGACATAGTCCCAGAAGGGGTCTCCGGCCCGCCGCGTGGCGTGATAGTGCAGGATGATGAAGTCACGGATCAGCTCGCCCTCGGCCTTGACCGCGGCGTTGTAGCCGGCGCGCAGCACGGGGCTGAACGACCGGTCCGGGAAGAACTTCAGCAGGGCCTGCAGGCCAGAATGAACCATATGCAGGCTGGTCGACTCCAGCGGCTCGATAAACCCGCTGGCCAGGCCCAGGGCGACGACATTGGCCTTCCAGGCGGCGCGGCGGCGGCCCGTCACGAACCGTAGCTTGCGCGGTTCGGCCTCCAGAGCGCCGTCCAGACCGTCCCGCAGAACCGTCTCGGCGCGATCATCGTCGGTAAAGGCGCTGGAATAGACATAGCCGTTGCCGGTGCGGTGTTGCAGCGGGATGCGCCAGCGCCAACCGGCCTCCTGGGCGATCGACTGGGTGTAAGGGGCGGCGGGACCGACCTTGGCGCACGGCGCGGCGATCGCGCGATCGACCGGCAACCAGCGGCTCCAGTCGTCATAACCAGCGGCCAGCGCGCCCTCGATCAAGAGTCCCCGAAACCCGGAGCAGTCGATGAAAAGCTCGCCCTCGACCTCGCGACGGTCCTTCAGCCGCAAGCGCTCGACAAAGCCGTCCTCGGGCCGTTGATCGACAGCGACGACCTCGCCTTCGATCCGCCGAACGCCGCGCCCCTCGGCCAGTCGCCGCAGGAAGCGGCCGTAGAGCACCGCGTCGAAATGATAGGCCGACATCAACTGCGAGAGCGGCGACGTCAGGTCCGTCGCCGTCGGCCCCGCCCGGCCAAGCCGCGCAGCCAGGGCGCAGACCGAATAGTCTTCCAGGTTCGCGTCGGGATCCGCCGCCATCAACCGTAGAAAATGCTGCGGGAAGACGCCCAGCGTTGGCTGACCGCCCAGAACGCCGAACGGATGCAGATAGCGCTCGCCCGAACAGCCCCAATCGACGAACTCGATGCCCAACTTCAGCGTGGCGCGGGTCACGCGCATGAAGGCGGGCTCCTTGAGGCCGACCATAGCGTTGAACTGCCGGATCGCAGGGATCGTCGCCTCGCCCACCCCGACCACACCGATCTCGGCGGACTCGACCACTGTGACAGCGCACTTCTTGCCTAAGGCGGCGTTGAGCAGCGCAGCGGCCATCCAGCCCGCCGAGCCGCCGCCAAGGATCACGATCGACTGAATCGCCTCGCGCATGAGTCTCCGTCCGCCCTCCCCGAGCTTAGAGACCGCTTTGTCGTCGATCCGAGCGCCCGGTGCCAGCCGCTTGCGCCTCGCACGCAAGTGCGCGATGTCCGGCGCTCAGGAGATCGCCCCATGCCAGGCCTTCGCAAACGCTCGGTGAACCTTGTCGGCCACGCCACCTCTCTGGCGCTGGAGCCGGAGTTCTGGGCGGTGCTGGAAGATGCCGCCGCAGCGCGTGGCCAGAGCCTCGCCGCCCTGATCCAGAGCGTTGACCGGGAACGGAGCGAGCGGCCGCTGGCGTCAGCTTGCAGGGTGTTCGCGCTTGAGCACGTCACTCAACGCGCGCTGTCGCTGCGCCCCCCGCCCGCCAGCGACTAGATGAAGCGCCGCCGGGGCTAGCCCCCCACCGGCTTGGGCGCTTCCGGCAGTTTCGGCGCAGACGCCGAGATGTCGACGTCGACCTTCTTTTCCTGCGTGAAGCCGCCCGACATCACAAAGAAAGCGAGCACGGCCACGACGACGACGAGCGCGCCGACGATGAACGCCAGCCCACTGTTTCCACCACGATTGGCGCCTTCTGCCATCT
>NCDQ01000190.1 GCA_002280275.1 Caulobacter vibrioides
TAGGTGTCGTTGACGCGCTTGAAATGATCGATGTCGAGCAGCAGCACCAGCGCCGCCTCGCCGGAGCGGGCCACGCGGTCGGTCTCGCGCTCGAGCGCCAGGTCGAACTGCCGACGGTTGGCCAGGCCGGTGAGGGCATCGCGGCTGGACAGGTCGCACAGCGCGTCGACCAGCATCACCGCCACGACCGCCGGAACGGCCATGGCGACGATCCGATAGCCGGAGATCCCGCTGGCGCGCATCGCGACGACCGCGCTTTCGCGGGCCAGTTGTGAGAAGGCGAACAGCCCGCCGGCCAGCACCGCTATCGGCGCAACCTGTTCGAACAGACGCGGCAGGCGCAGGGCGGCGTAGTAGGCGACCCCGGCCATGCCCAGGCCCCGGTCGAGGATGTCGCTGGTGACGTCCAACAGGTCCAGGATCTGCAGGACCGACATCAGGATCAAGGCCGCGCCCAGGATGCGGGTGGCGACCGTCTTCAGGACGTAGAGCTGCAGCATCATGCGGCTTGTCGCTTCTTCGGCTGGGGCAGCAGGCGCAGGACGCGCGTGACCAGGTTGTTGATCCGCCGCACCAGACGCGACACGGGCGTGTCGCCGGGGCGTGTCCGGCTGCCGACGAACAGCCAGACGCTGAGCGCGGCGAACAGCGAGAAGGGAATCCAGATGGCTGGGAAGGCGGCGGCCGTGCCGGCCTTGGCCATCCCCTGGCCCAGCAGCAGCGAGTGCTGGAACGTCAGCAGCAGCAGGCCCGCCATGATCAGGCCGGGCGCCCGGTTGCCGCGCTTCGAGGCCAAGCCCAGCGGGAAGGCCAGAAGCGGTAAGAAGGGCAGGAAGGCGGCGCGGGCGAGGCGACCGTAGTATTCGCCCATCAAGGCGCCCTTCGAGACCACGGGGTTTGGCGAGTCCGCCTGTTTGCGGAGTTCGCCCATGGTCAGCTCACGCTCGTCGCCGCCCCGCGCGCGCAGCAACACGGCCGCCGCCGACAGCGGCGTCTGGGTCGTCAAGCTGTTGAAGGCCAGGTTCCTATAGGTCCCGTTGTCGTCATGGGCGATCCGGCGACCGTCGCGCAGGTCCATGGTGATGGTCTTGCCGTCCGGGTCCATCTTCAGGTCGGCGGACGCGGCGGTGATGATCTCTTCCTGGCCCTTGGCGTCGAGACGGCGGATGAACACGCGCGTCAGGCGCTGGCCGGCGATGTCGGCGCTGTCGGCGGTCAGCAGCGAGCCCTTGTCGTCGATGAAGGCGCCGCCCGCCAAGCGTCCGTTCCAGCCGGCGTTGATCGCCGTGTGCATCACCGCCCGAAAGGCGTAGCGGCTGTAGGGCTGCATGTAGCCGAACACGATGATGCTGAAGACGCTCAGACACAGGCCAACCGCCACGAAGGGCGCGGCGATACGCTCCAGAGATTGGCCGCTGGCCAGCAGGGCGTCGATCTCCGAGCCGTCGGACAGTTTCACGATGACGATGAACAGGGCCACGAAGAAGGCCACCGGCAGGGCCAGGCCCAGATAGTGCGGCACGAGATTGGCCGCCAATTGCGCGACATAGCCAAAACGCGCGCTGCTTTGCGAGAGCACGTCGAGCAAACGCAGGATACGTTCCAGCAATAGCGCGATCACCGTGACGCCCAGGCACGCGACCAGCGGCCAGAACAACAGGCGCAGCAGATAGCGATCGATCAGGCCTGGGCTGCGGTTGGTCAGATCCTTGGCGCTCACGCTGGGTTCCAAGCCTTGGCGAAACGCGCAGCCAGGCGCTCAACGGCGTCCGGGGCCAGTTCGACAGCCGTCCCCAAGGCCGGGGCGGCGGGCCAGCCGGCGTCGGGGAACGCAACGCCTTCGTCCGTCCGCACGCCAGCGTAGCGCGGCAGCACGTGGAAGTGGACGTCCTTATCGACCATCATCAGCATCAGGTAGTTGATCTTCTCATAGTCGACTTGGCTTTTGAGCAGGCGTTCGATCCCGGCGACGGCGACCTGCAGGTCTGCGAAGGCGGCCGGACTCACGTCCGAGAACGCCTGGACAGCGTCCTTGCACACCAGAACCAAAGACCCAAACGTCGGCTGCTTGGGGCGAACCAGGACGAGCCAGTGATCGGTCTCGGCGACCTTCGAGACGGGGTAGCCGAACGCCAGGGCGGTGGGATTAGTCATGAGAACGCCGAAACTTCAGGCCGGTGTCGCCAGCGCGGCACAATAGGGACGGGCGGGGTGACATGGAAGGGCGATCCGATCCGCAGTCGCCGCGTCGTCGCTCACATGGCCCATTCAAGCCGGCTCCGCGCGACCCGCCAGGTCGGCGAGGATGAAGCGACCCAGCTCGGAGATCTCGGTTCCCGTCTCGGAGAGACCGCGCGCGACCACACGAACGGCATGGCCGCCCTCGGCGCGCGACTCGATCTCGATCTGATGCCAGCGGGCGGGGGCATGGCGGCTGGGCTTGGCCGAGGCCGACGGCACGCCCAGCACTGGGATGGCTGCGCCGCCGGGACCGCGAACTGAGCCGACCAAGGCCTCGTGAGCGTGACCGTGCAGCACGAGATCGGCGCCGCGCTTGGCTAGCACCGCTCGCAACGCCTCCTGGTCTTCCAGTCGCTTGCGCTTGGACACCGCGCCCTGGTGCGGCGGGTGGTGCAGCACCACCAAGCGAAACCGCTTCGCATGGGCAGGATCGGCGAGCGCGGCGTCGAGACGTTGAAGCTGCTCGGTTCCCAGGCGGCCGGTCGCCAGGTGTGGGGCGGTGGGAAGCGCTGAGCACAGGTTGAAGATCGCTACGGGACCGCGCACCCGCACTTGCGGAAAGCTGGCCTCGCCCGCGTCACCTAGCCAAGGCGACCAGATCGCGAAGCGTTCATGGCCGCCCCGTCCCGCCAGGGCGTCGTGATTCCCCGGACTAATGGTATGATCGGCCGCGTCGCCCAGGGTCTCCAACCAGGCGCGGGCCGCTGTGATCTCGGCGGGGGAGGCGAAGTTCGTCAGATCGCCGCTGATGACCACGTGGTCGGGCGCGGCCGCCTTCATGTCGGCGACCAGAGCCGCCAGAACCTCGGGGCGATGGATCTTGCGCTTTTTCCGCCAGGCGATGCGGCTGAGCAGGCGCTTGGTGAACACGTCCGACAGGCCAAACGCCCCGGGCGGCGGGGGCAGATGGGGGTCGGACAGGTGGGCGATGCGATAAATGGACAAGAGGCGCCGGCGGTTCTGGTCGAAAAGGACGAAGCTGCTTATCTATCAGCCCGAGTTTTAAGGGGTATAGCCGTCTTTGAGTGGTGAAGTTCAAAATGGGCCGCGCGCGCTGACCGTGGGCCGCAGCGACGGGCGCATCTGGGGCATGAGCTCCGCCGAGCGCTTGTCGCGCATTTACCGCCGTCTGGGTCTGATCGAGACCCCCGCTGTGGACCTGTCGCACGCTGTTGTGGCGGTGGACGCCGGTTGGGTGTTCGACGAGTCTTTGGTCAAGGCGCTGGCGGACCGCGAGGGCGCCATCCTGGTCGATGACGCGGGGCGTGCCGTGGCCGTCCATGCGCCGGCGGACCTGGCTTATGCCGCGACCGAGGCCTTGAACGGCGGAACCGATCCGTCGGGCCTGGATCCGCGCTTGACTCGACTGACCGCCCTTGAGCTGGGTTCCGCCTACAACAGCGCGCTGCGCAAGCGCGAGCCGCCGGTGCTGGAGCGTCTGACGCCCGAAACCGTGCGCGCCGTCGAGAAGCGCCTGTTCCAGGGCTCGTACAAGGGCGTCACGGACTTCGTCACCAAGTACGTCTGGCCGACCCCGGCGCGGGTCGTCACCCGTTGGTGCGCCCTGGCGAAGATGACGCCGAACCAGGTCACCTTCATCGGTTTCGTGATGGTGCTGGCCGCGACTTGGCTGTTCTGGCAGGGCCATTTCGGCTGGGGCCTGGTCTGCGCCTGGATCATGACCTTCCTCGACACGGTCGATGGCAAGCTGGCCCGGGTGACCCTGACCTCTTCGAAGTGGGGCAACGTCTTTGACCACGGCATCGATCTGGTGCATCCGCCGTTCTGGTGGTGGGCCTGGTTTGTCGGCGTCTATGCGGTTGGCCAAGAGATCCCGTACGCGGCCTTGAGCCTGGCCATCGTCGTCGGCGGCTATGTCGCCCAGCGGGTGGAGGAGGGGATCTTCCTGGCCCTCTTCAAGCTGGAGATGCACGCTTGGCGGCCCTTCGACAGCTTCTTCCGCCTGATCACCGCGCGCCGTAACCCGAACCTGATCCTGTTGACCGCCTGCGCGCTGGTCGGCCGGCCTGACGTGGGCTTCACCCTCGTGGCGATCTGGACCGCCGTGTGCTTCGTCGTGCACGCCATCCAGATCCTGCAAGGCCTGATGGCGCCGAAGGGGTCGATCCAGTCCTGGCTGGCGAAATGACGCGTATCGGGGTCGTCCGCAATCCTCAAAGCCACGGCAATCGGATCCGGCCGCCCGGCCCGGCGCCTGAGGACGTGCGTCTGGTCGAGCCGATCGGGCGGGAGGCCTTGAAGGCGGCGCTGGACGACTTTGCGCGCACAGGTCTCGACTTGCTGGTGATCGACGGCGGCGACGGCACGGTGCGCGACGTGATCAGCCTTTTGCCTCACACTTTTGGCGAGGCGACGCCGCTCCTGGCTGTCCTGCCGTCGGGCAAGACCAACGTGCTGGCCATCGATCTGGGCACAGCGGAAGGCTGGCGTCTGGAGGACGCACTGCGTGCGGCGCGTCAACAGAACCCGACGATCAAGTCGCGTCCGCCTTTGCGTGTTAGCTGGGCGGATGACAAGCCTTGCCTTCAGGGCTTCTTCTTTGGCGTCGGCGCGCCGGTGAAGGCCACCAACCTGGCGCAGCGCGTTCACAAGGTCGGCTTCTTCCACAATTTTGCGGTCGCCCTGACCATCGGCGCGGCGGCGCTGGGCGCGCTGTTTGGCGGTTCGCGGGACGAGTGGCGCGCAGGGGTTCCGGCTCGCCTGACGCTGGATGGTGAAGCTCAGGCCGAGGGCGACCGGTTCGCCGTGATCGTTACGGCGCTCAAGCGTCTGCCGTTCGGGCTCAAGCCGTTCGGCGCGCCGCGCGAGGGGCTGAAGCTGCTCGATGTCGACGCCCCGCCGCGTCGC
>NCDQ01000191.1 GCA_002280275.1 Caulobacter vibrioides
ATCCCCGTCGAGCAGCTGGAGAAGCTGGACGCCCTGCTGCGCTCCGCTCAACAACAGGGGGGCGTGGTGCTGACCGAGGCGGCGCTGACCGACCTTGGCTGGACCGACAAGCAGGCCGCCGCCGTGCTGCGCGCGCTGGACTACACCCCGGCCATCCGCGCCAAGCCCGACCAGCCGATCGTCTGGAAGCGCCGCGGCGCGGCCAAGCTGGAGCAGAAGCCGGTCAAGGCCCGCCCTGACTCGCCGTTCGCGGCCCTGGCCAAGCTGACAGAACCGCCCCCGCCGCCCGCGCGTCGCAAGAAGCCGCGTCGCCGCAAGCCGGCGGCGGCCAAGGCGCAGAAACAGGCCGCCTCATGACGGCGCACGACGATACGATCAACGATGCGGTCCGGGCCGATGTCTGGCTGTGGCGGGCGCGCTTCTTCAAGACCCGCTCGCTAGCCGCCCGGTTCGTCGAGGAAGGCCGTATCCGCCTGACCCGTGCGGGAACCGAGAGCCGCATCGACAAGCCCTCGCGCACGCTCAAGCCCAGCGACGTACTGGTGTTTGGCCTCGCCGGCAGGGTGGTCGCCGTTCGGGTGCTGGACTGCGGCGAGCGCCGGGGCCCGGCGTCGGAGGCGCGGGGGCTTTACGAGGCGGTGGAGTAGCACCGCCAATCCTCTCCCCAGGGGAGAGGTGTCGGCGCAGCCGACGGAGAGGGAAGAGGCAAGCGCTCAAGCACTTCCCCCTCCGGCCTTCGGCCACCTCCCCCTCCAGGGGGAGGATTGGGATCTACCCCCCAAACCCCTTCAGGAACCCCGCCACCGCGTCGGCCGGCATCGGGCGGCCGAAGTGGTAGCCCTGGACCTGGTCACAGCCGTAGCGCGCCAGGGCCTCAAGTTGCTCGGCGTCCTCGACGCCCTCGGCGACCACCTTCATGCCCATGGAGGAACCCAGCGTGATCACCGCCTTGACGATGGCCTCGTCCTCGCCGTTCTGAACGAAGGACTTGTCGATCTTCAGGCGATCAATCGGGAACTGGCGCAGATTGGCCAGGCTGGCGTAGCCGGTGCCGAAGTCGTCGAGCGCGATCATCACCCCCGCCTCGTGCAGGCGGCGCACCGTCTCGCTGACCAGGTCAGAGCCCCAGCCCATATAGACGTTCTCGGTGACCTCGATGGTCAAGCGCTCGCAGGGGACGTTCCAGCGCGCCAGACGCGCCTGGATCTCTTCGGCCAGACGCCCGCTGCGGAACTGGGCCGAGCTGATATTGACGGCCACGCGGCCAAACTCGACGCCTTGGTCCAACCAGGCCCGCATCTGTTTAAGCCCCGCCTCGAAAGCCACGTCGCCCAGCTTCAGCGACAGGTCCTGATCCTCGAAGGCGGCCATAAAGCGGGCCGGCGTCAGGACGCCCTGCTCCGGATGCACCCAGCGCATCAGGGCCTCAAAGCCGGCGACCCTGTTCTCGCGGATGTCGACCACCGGCTGATAATAGAGGGTGAACTCGCCCTCGGTCAGCGCCGCGCGGACGTCGCGCAGCAGCTCGAGGCGCTGCTCGACCTCTGACCGCATCGACGGCTCGAATACGATGCTGCGGTTCCGGCCCGCCTCCTTGGCCCGATAGAGGGCGATGTCGGCGTTCTTGATCATGTGGGCCGGATCGGCGTCCGGGTCGCCGTGCAGGGCCGCTCCGATGCTGGCGCTGGCCGTGCAGCAGGTCCTGCAGCGCCTCGATCGGCCGGATCATGTCGACCTCGCCGTGCAGGCCGCGCAGGATCACCGCGAATTCGTCGCCGCCCAGGCGCGCGACGGTGTCGCCGGCCCGGAAGGCGTGCTGCAGCATGCCCGCCAGCCGCTTGAGCAAAGCATCGCCGGCGTCGTGGCCCAGGGTGTCGTTGATGTCCTTGAAATGATCCACGTCGATCATGATCAGGCCGAACATCTCGCCCAGCGTCTCCGACGCCGCCACCGCCTCCTGGAAGCGGTGCTGGAACAGGGTCCGGTTGGGCAGGCCGGTCAGCGGATCCTTGAAGGCCAGGGTCTCGATCGCCTCGGTCTGGCGACGGCGGTCGGTGATGTCCTTGAACAGGTTCACCAGCTTTTCGGGCTGGCCGTCCTGGCCGACGAACACCTTGCCGACCGAACGCACCCAGGTCTCGACGCCGTCGTCGCGCTTGAGCTTGAACTCGAAGACCCGCGCCTCGCCCAGCCTGCGGCTGGCCACCAGGTCGGCGCAGCGCTGGCGGTCGTCGGGATGGACGATCTCGAGCGGATCCTCCTTGAACGTGCAGTACTTCTGCAGTTCGGGGGCGTGGCCGGAGAAGTACATCTCCTGGGTGCGCAGGTCGTATTCGCGCACCAGAAGATCGTCGAGCTCCAGCGCCATGGTCAGGCGCTGGCGGTCGCGCTCGGCGCGCAGCACGCTTTCGGCGTAGCCGGTGACGTCCCGCGCGGTGACCATCACCGCATAGGTCTCATCGTCGTCGCGGCAGGCGCTGAACTCGGTGCGCCAGACCCGCTGAACGCCCGCCTCGTCCGTCACCGGAAGATAGCGCGAGAAGGCCAGCCCCTCCTCGGCGCAGGCCAGCAGGGCGGCGGCGTCTTCGGACGCGACTAGACCGCCGGCGGCCGCCTCGCCGCCAATCGCCAGGCCGGGAGCGATCCCCTGCGCGGCCCAATCGCGGCTCACCGCGATCAGCGACAGGTCGCGATCCAGCAGGGCGGCCGCGAACGGCATCTCTCGGATAAACTCGCCGAACGCCCGCGCCCTGGCCAGGGCGCGTTCACTGGGTTCGACCTTCACGTCTCGTCGGACAGCCAAGGCTTCAATCTTCATAAAGTCGGATTCCCGACATTGTTTTTATTGGGCGTTTCCCAGGCGGCATAATTCCGTTCGTTCAATAAGAAATGGTTTTCACCGGGGTAACCGATTGTCGCGGTGGAAGCATGACGCCGCCGGGCCGCCGCCCGAGAAATGCGCGTGCCCTAGCGCGGCGATCAGAATTCCTGAGCCCGCAGGCGAGTAAGCCGCATTGACAAGCGGCCCCCAGACTTCGAAAACGCGCCCGCCGAACTCCGCCCGATCTCAACCGAGTTTTCGATGACCTACATCGTCACCGACGCCTGCGTCCGCTGCAAGTTCATGGACTGCGTGGAGGTGTGTCCGGTCGATTGCTTCTACGAAGGCGAGAACTTCCTCGTCATCAATCCGGACGAATGCATCGACTGCGGCGTCTGCGAACCCGAGTGCCCGGTCGACGCGATCAAGCCGGACACCGAGGACGAGGCCGACGGCAAGTGGCTGAAGATCAACGCCGACTACGCCAAGGTCTGGCCGAACATCACGGTCAAGGGCGAGCCGCCCGCCGACCGCGAGGATTTCGAGCGCGAGACCGGCAAGTACGAGAAGTACTTCAGCGAAAAGCCCGGCAAGGGCTCCTGATCCCCATGCGATTTCTCAAGCGCCAAGCTTGACCGCCCTGCGAAAGCTTGGCGACGCCTTTCCGTGCGCCAGGACGCAACCCTTTCAAGGGGCTTAATTTTATGCTATTGTCTTCGACGACGTGACAGCCGCGCTCGTTCGCGACGGTCCGTCTTGTCGAAGAAGCCGTTTCAGAAAACCCATTTGAACCGGCCCGCCCGATCGAAGGCGAAGGGTGTCTTAGAGGTCTATTCCAAATCCTGACAGGCTTAGCCCCGCGTTCCGTATTCCGCGGAGCGGGAACCTGTCGCCTTTGGTTTGGGAATGATGACGGCGTTCGGACCCCGTGGGTCCGTATTGAAGAGGACGAACATGAGCAAGACTGGTCTGGAATTCTCGGTCGGCGATCACGTCGTTTATCCCGCGCACGGCGTGGGCAGCATTCAGGCGATCGAGACCCAGGAAGTGGCCGGCATGTCGCTCGAAGTCTACGTCATCACCTTCGACCACGAAAAAATGACCCTGCGCGTCCCGACCAAGAAGGCCAAGACGGCCGGTCTGCGTCCGCTGGCCGAAGGCGGCACGGTCAGCCAGGCGCTGACCACTCTGAAGGGCCGCGCCCGCGTCAAGCGCACCATGTGGTCGCGCCGCGCCCAGGAATACGAAGCCAAGATCAATTCGGGCGACCTGATCTCGATCGCCGAGGTGGTCCGCGACCTGCACCGCGCCGAGAACCAGCCGGAACAGTCGTACTCGGAGCGTCAGCTGTATGAGTCGGCCCTGGACCGCATGGCTCGCGAAGTCGCCGCCATCGAACGCATCGACCGCGAAGCCGCCATCGGCATCCTGACCAAGTCGCTGGTCAAGGCCGCCTAAACCAGGCGACGCTAAAGACATCGAAGACGCCCTCCGCGCAGCGGGGGGCGTTTTTGTTTGAGCGGTTTCGGCGGGGCCGTCCTCGCCCTTCGACAAGCTCAGGGTGAGGACGACTGTCAGCCCAGGCTCGCACAAAATCCTCATCCTGAGCTTGTCGAAGGACGAGGATTTCCCGCCAGGTCCTCGCTCAGGCTCAGAGTGTTCGCCTCAGCCTTCAGACCGCCACCGAACGCTGCGCGCCCGCCACGGCCTGGATCAGTTGGGCGGCGGTGATCGGCTTGCGCACCAGGCCATCGAAGATGTCGGACAACTGGAAGTCCATGTCAGCCGAGAACGCCAGGATCGGAGCCCCCTGGTTGGGCCCGGGTTCAGCGCGGATGGCGCGTGTGGCGTCTAGGCCGTCCAGCACCGGCATGCGGATATCCATCAGGATCAGGTCGAAGGCCTGGACGCGCGCGGCCTCCACCGCCTGCTGACCATCGCGCGCCTCGACCACCTCGGCGTCGAACACGCCCAGGATCGCGCGGGTCATCTCGCGATTGAGCGCATTGTCGTCGGCCAGCAGGATGCGGCCGCCCGACCGCACGGGCTCGAAGACCGGTTCAGGCTGCGAGGCGGCGTCTTCGTCGCGCAGCGGCGCCGAGGCGGGGATCGCAAACCAGAAGGTGCTGCCTTCGCCCGGCTTGCTGCTGGCGCCGATGCGTCCGCCCATGGCCTCCACCAAGCCCTTGCTGATGACCAGGCCCAGCCCCGAGCCGCCACGCGAACGCGCGCGCGCAGACTCGATCTGAGAAAAGCGCTTGAACAGATGCGCCTGATCGGCGGGATCGATGCCGATGCCGGTGTCCTTCACCGCGATGAACAGCTCTTCCAGTTCGCCGCGCCAGATCACCTCTAGGGTGATCGAGCCGGTATCGGTGTAGCGGATGGCGTTGCCGATCAGGTTGATAAGCACCTGCCGCACGCGGTCAGGATCGATCATCAGCACGCGTGGCGGCGGCTCGACCATGCGAACGGCGATCTGAAGGTTCTTCTCGGCCGCATGCAGCGCAAACATCCGGACCGTGTCTTCCAGAAGCGGCGCCAGGGCGCAGGGCGCCAGATGCGCCTGAACCTGCCCTGTCTCCAGCTTGGACATCTCCAGGACGTCGTTGATGACCGACAGCAGCGCCTTGCCCGCTGTGGAGATCCGCCCGACATAGTCGCGCGCCTGTTCCGGCAGATTGTCGAGCCCTTCAACCAGGGCGGCGAAGCCGATCACCGCCGTCAGGGGCGTGCGCAGTTCGTGGCTCATATTGGCCAGGAACGCCGACCGGGCCTCCAGCGCCTGTTCGGCCCTGGCCTGCTCGGCGACCAGTTCGTCCCGGGCGCGCTTGTATTCGCTGATGTCGCGCAGAACACCTTCGATGCGTCCCGCCACGCGGTTGAACACCGGACGCCCCTGCAGCCATATCCAGTGACCGTCCTTGTGCAGCGCCCGCGCTTCGAGCGTGGGCGGCAGGGCGTCGGGATCGGCCAGCACCTTGCCAAAACCTTCGACCAGACCCGGCAGATCGTCGGGGTGGGTCAGCTTCGCCGCCTTTCGCCCCAGCAGTTCGGCCTCCGGGTAGCCGAGCACCGGCTCCACCGCCGCGCTGACGAAGAGGATGTTACCGCGCCGATCCACCTCGATGACAATGTCACGCGTGGCCTTGGCCAGATCCTGGAAGCGCGACTCGGTCTTGGCCAAGCTCTGCTGGGCGGCGACCAGATCGCTGACGTCCACGGTCGTGCCCGACATCGCGACCGGGCGCCCGTCTTCGCCGAAGTCGAATTCGAAACTGCCGACGATATGGCGCACTTCGCCGTCCAGCCGGATGATGCGGTCCATGCGATTGCGTGACGGCTCTCCCGTCCGCAGATGCTCGGCGACCCAAGCGCGCGCCGCCGGACGGTCCTCAGGGTGGAAGCGGCTCAGCACCTCGCCCAGCGAGACGACCTCGTCCTGGGTCCAGCCATAGATTTCGCGGAAACGCGGCGACAGATAGACGTCGTTGGTCACCAGATCCACGCGCCAGAAGGCGACCTGGGCCACCTGTTCGGCCAGCATGGCGCGTTGCTGGGTTTCGCGCGCGGCCTCACGCGCTTGCCGCGCCTCCTCTTCCAGGCGCATGCGGGCGTCGATGTCGCGGGTGACGGCCACCAGTTCCGACGGCGCGCCGGACTCGTCCCTCACCAGGCTGAGATGGCTCTCCAGCCAGACATAGCGGCCGTCCTTGGCGCGAGCGCGATAGCGGACGCTGCACTGATCGGCGCCGGCGCGCATCGTTTTGTAGACGTCGTAGACCGCCGCCGTATCGTCTGGATGGTAGTAGGCCTGAAACCCGGCCTCGAGGATCTCCGCCGCCGTCCAGCCCAGCATCCGCTCGACCGCCGGTGTCTTGCGGAAACGGCGTCGGCATCGTCCGCACATCGCCCCGGAAAACCTGAACAACCACGTTATATTGGACGGTTGCGACAATGCGTCGCGGCTGGGGCGATCCGATCCCGCGACATGACCTGCGATTACTCAACCTTGACCTGAATCATCGCCATTCCCAGTGTTTGATTGCTCGGCCTGTTCGAAGCGGGCTAGCTGAGCTCTGGCGCAGGCATCGAGGCGAAGCAGTATGACTCCAGCGACCGATCCGCCCGGCCGCGATGTCGCCGCCGGCGGGGCCGTGACCCGCTTTCTGGCGTCGGCGCCGCCGTGGCTGTTTGCGCTGTACGGGGGCCTGGCGTCCTTCGCGGTCTATTTCGCGATGTTCGGCTATCGCAAGCCTTTCACGGCGGCGGCCTACGCCCAGCCCGCCGGATGGCCGTTCGACTTCGATTTCAAGATCGCCCTGGTGATCGCCCAGGTCGCCGGCTACGCCACGGCCAAGTTCATCGGGGTCAAGGTCATCTCCGAAATGCAGGCCGGCCGGCGGGCCATGACCATCCTGACCCTGATCTTCGGGGCCGAGATGTCGCTGCTGCTGTTTGGGACCACGCCGACGGTGATCGGGCCCCTGGCGATGTACCTGAACGGCCTGTGCCTGGGCATGATCTGGGGTCTGGTGTTCGGCTTCCTGGAGGGCCGACGCCTGACCGAGGTGCTGGGCGCAATGCTGTGCGCCAGCTTCATCCTGTCGTCGGGCGTGGCCAAGTCGGTGGGCAAGATGCTGCTGCTGGCGGGCGTCGGCGAGACCTGGATGCCGTTCGTCTCGGGCCTGATCTTCGCGCCGCTGATGCTAGTGGCGGTGCTGGCCCTGGCTCAGCTGCCGCCGCCCACCGCCGCCGACGAGGCCGAGCGGGTCAAGCGCGCGCCGATGAACGCCAAGGACCGCGCGGCCCTGTTCGCCGCCCACGCTCCCGCCCTGATCCTGCTGATCGCAGTCTATATGATCCTGACGGCCCTGCGCGACTTCCGCGACAACTTCTCGGCCGAGATCTGGGCTGAGCTCGGCTTCAAGAACGCCGCCGCGATCTTCACCCTATCGGAGCTTCCCGTCGCGGCCATCGTGCTCTTGGGCCTGGCCGCGCTGATGGGCGTCAAGGACAATCGCCGGGCTGTGGCCTTCAACCTAGGCTTCGTGGCCCTGGGCTTCGTGCTGCTGGGCGCCTCGACGCTGGCCTATCAGTTACACCTGCTGGGCCCGGTCTGGTGGATGGTGCTGGCCGGAGCGGGCCTCTACATGGGCTACACCCCGTTCAACGCCATGCTGTTCGACCGCATGATCGCCGCCACGGGCAAGATCGGCACGGCGGGCTTCCTGATCTATGTCGCCGACTCGTTCGGCTATATCGGCAGCATCTCGCTTTTGCTGGTGAAGTCGTTCGCCAAGCTCGACATCGCCTGGGGACAGT
>NCDQ01000677.1 GCA_002280275.1 Caulobacter vibrioides
TCCTGCGGGCCATCGCAGCCATGCCGGCGCTGGGCCTGACCCGCTACGATCTTGGTCCCGGACACGATCACTATAAGCGCGCCTACGGCCTTAGCACTATCCAGATCGGCGAAGGCGCGGCGACCGCAGCCAGCGTGGCCGGACGCATGGCCCATTCGATGGAAAGCGTCTGGAGCTTTGCCGGCGCGCACGGCGCGGGGCCTGTCGGCCAGCTGCGCCGCCGCATGGACGCCATCGCCAGCACCGAGCTGACCATGACGGGTCGCGTCCGCGGCTTCGTCGAAGCCGTAGCGGCGCGTGCGCAGCGCGGGCGCGGAGAGCATACGGAGGCCTGATGGCGCGCGTCACGGTCATGATCCCGACCCAGAGACGCCCCGACGGCCTAGCCGTCGCGGCGCGTTCGGTGTTCGGCCAGGTTGGCGTCGACTTCGCCGAACTGGAGTTGGTGATCGTCGACAACGACCAGGTTCCCTCGGCCAAGCCGGTGGTGGACGTCCTGGGCAAGGGCGCGCCGTGTCCGGTTATCTATGTCAATGAGAAGCGGCCCGGCGTCGCCTTCGCGCGCAACGCCGGCATGGCCCGCGCGTCCGGCGACTTCATCGCCTTTCTGGACGATGACGAGGAAGCGCCCAGCGGTTGGCTGGCGGCCCTGCTGGCGGCCCAGGAACGCTACGACGCCGACGTGGTGTTCGGGCCGGTCAAGGCCCGCGCGCCGGACCATATCGACCAGCACCGTGACTATCTGGAGCGCTTCTTCTCGCGCATCGGTCCCGCCGAGGCGGGCGTCATCGACCATCATTATGGCTGCGGCGACAGCCTGATCCGTCGATCGGCGCTGCCCGATCCGGTCGCGCCCTTTGCTGTCGAGCGCAACTTCATCGGCGGCGAGGACGATCTGCTGTTTGGCCATATGGGCGCGGCGGGCAAGCGCTTCGCCTGGGAACCGGCCGCCTGGGTCTGGGAAGACCCGGTCCCGTCGCGACTGAACCTCGGCTACACGATCCAGCGCGCCTTCGCCTACGGACAGGGGCCCTCGGCCCACTGCGCCGCCGCCGTGCCGCGCGACGATCTGGGCGTCGCCCGCTGGATGGTCATCGGTCTGGGCCAGGCCGCCGTCTT
>NCDQ01000678.1 GCA_002280275.1 Caulobacter vibrioides
GCCTCAAATCTCTCGCGCACTTGGCGAGCACGTCTCGGTTCTGCGCAACGATCGCAGCACCGTCGCGGCTATCCTGCCATTTCCGAGCATCGGCGGTCTCCAACAGCCGCTCACCAGCGGACCAGAGATCCCGGCGAAGCGTGCGTGCTGCCATCTTCTCGGGCCAGGCCCATTGATCGGGTGCAGCCCGAGCAACAACGCCAGGCAACCAACCGCCCAATAGTCCACCGGCTAACATTCCAACGAGCGCCATCTGGATGAGCCGGCGATTTTGGAGGCGCGCTAGCCGCGCGGTGGTGACCCAGCCGCGAAGATCGCCGGCTGCTCGTTGAAGCATCTCCTGGGCCTGATGCAACGTCGCGCGGTCCTGCCGCCGGACATCATCACCGGCCGCCGTGATCTGACGTGCTATTTCAGCCGGGGCTAGAGCCAGCGCCGGACTGGTCGCTAGCTTCCCGATCCGCCCAACCGCGACCCTCACGCCTTGAGCGATCTCCCCGAGCGTCTCGCTGTAGTCTGGCGCCGACGCGCGTTCGGCGGCCAAACCACCCAACGCGACATTCAGCAACGCCACCTCCCGCCGCAGTGCCTCGAACGCCACCGCCGCCGGATCGGTGGGCGCTTCTGATCCGATGTCCTGATCCATCACGTCCTCCTGCTTTCAGATGCCAAGTCCTCGGCCGCGCCCGATGCCGAGGTAGTCCGAGAGTCCCTGGCCCACGCTCCGCCCAATCTCTGCGGGGAGCCCAAGCTCGGGCCGGCGGGCGCGTAGCAGCGACTCCACCTGCGGATCGCGCTCCAGGCTCTTGGCCATCGCGCCCATGCGGTCCTTGACCTGGCCGGCGCCGGTCATGTCGCCCACGCGGTGCAGCGCTGAGCGCTGTCGCTCCAGGCCCTGCCAGCGTTCAACGAAGCGATCGGCGCGCAGACGCGGATCGGCCCTGACCTCGGCCTCAAGCTGAAGGGCGCGGATCGCTCGCTGCGTGCGGCCCGAAGCCGTCTCGCCGGCCAAGGTCGGATCGCGCACATAGGCCCGCTCCAGATCCTTGGCCGCGTGCGGACCGATCTTCCCCACGGCCTCGCGCGCCTGCTCCAGCGCCCGCCGCTGATGGGCGAGC
>NCDQ01000192.1 GCA_002280275.1 Caulobacter vibrioides
CAGAAGGTGATGCAGCGCGTGGTAGCGCAGGCCCACCGGCGCCCAGAGCTCGGAGGCCAGGTTCGGCGGCGGCACATTGACCGAGTCGAGGAACTGCTCCTCGAGCGTCATCTTGCCTCCGTCATTGTCCCAATGGTGCGCCACTAGAGTCCGCGCCTGGTTGAGGAAGGTGGCCAGGGAGAAGATAGCCAAACCGATCACCACGGCGCGTGGCGGAATGTATCCAGCGACCAGCCCAGCGATCACCGCCCACGACCACAGCCAGCAAGCGGCGTCCTGGATCACCCACGCCTTGCGCCAGCGATTGAGGTCTTCACGGACGAAGTCGGGATTGATGATCAGGGCCGACAGCTTGGTCTTCAAGTAGCGTCGTAGCGACGGAACTAGGAACGACAGCGGGATCAGGATCGCCGAGCGCAAGATCACGCCCAGCGGCGCCAGCAGAGCGACAAACAGAAAGCCCGCCAGCTTCAGCGGCGTGAAGCGCGACAGGGGCAGGTACTCCGGGTCCAGCTTGGTGCCGAACCGATCCTTGATGTGGTGAATGTTGTGCACGCCCTCGTACATGAGGGACGGCGTCATCAGCGGCACGCCCACCAGCACGTTCCAGCCGACGCGAAAGCCCGGGGCCTCGTCGTCGCGGATGTGGGTGAGTTCGTGGATGAAGCTGAGCGCGCGGTAAAGCGCCAGCATGCTGAGCAGACCCGCAGCCAGGCCCAGCGGGAGGCTGGGCGTCGTCGCAGCAAGCAGGAAGCCGCCCCACATGACGGCGGCCGAGATCACCAGGTCGGTCCAGTAGATGGCCGCGTTCGGCGTCATCAGATCCTCGGTCAGGCTCATGGCCTGCCGGGTCAGACTGATATCGCTCGCCGTTTTCGCCACGTCTTCCTCGCGCCGCGCCCTCGAAGGATGACGACTTGGCGACGAAGCGCGGGAAAAGCAACCGCTTCATGCCCCTAAGGGGCGGGGCGGCGCGCGAACGCCGCCCCATGGTCTCATTGGGTGAGCGGACGCAGAATGATCTCGACCCGGCGGTTCTGGGCGCGGCCGACCGGCGTGGCGTTGTCGGCGATCGGCGCGCGCTCGCCCATGCCGGCGACAAACACGCGGTCCGACAGAACGCCGCCCGGTCCCGTCAGATAGCCTGCGACGGCGCTGGCGCGGCGCTCCGACAAAGTCTGATTATAGTCGTCCGGACCGCTGGAGTCGGCGTGCCCCACCACATCGATCGTGGTCTGCGGATAGGCGTTCAGGGTGCGAGCCACGTCGTCGAGCACGCGGGTGAACTGCGGCTGCACGTCGGAGCGGTCGACCGCAAAGGTGACGTCGCTGGGCATGACCAGCACGATCTGGTCGCCGTTGCGGCGGATCATCACGCCCGAACCTTCCAGGCTGCGGCGGAAGTCCGCCTGCTGGCGGTCCATGTAATTGCCGATGGCGCCGCCGGCCAGCGCGCCGATGCCCGCCCCGATGAGCGCGTTCTTTCGGCCCTGCTCGCCCTTGTTGGTGTTGGTCAGATAACCCAGCACCGCGCCAACGCCCGCGCCCGTTAGAGCGCCCGTGCCGGTGTTATTGCGGACCGGCATGCCGGTATAGGGGTCGGTGGTGGTGCAGGCGGCTAGCGCGGCAGCGCTCATCAGCACCACCGCCAGCGTCGTCTTTCGAGCGAATTTCGGCATTCTCGCAACCCTCGCATCTTTGTTGTAGATCAAGTCACCCGGGCAAACGCCCGTCTTATGGTCAAGTTCCCGACCGCAACGCCGCTCGGAGACGAACAGCCTTCGTTTCGCCCGACGTCCGGTGTAGTAAGAAGGAACTTACTCATTCCAAGGCTCGCAGACGTGTCCACCTCCGCCATCGACCCGGTTTCGTTTTCTCTCTACGCCAAGGACTTCTCGCGCTTCGCACAAGAACTGGGCGCGTCGTTCGAACGCTACGGCTTCGCCGTGCTGTCCGACTATGATCTGGATCAGGCGCGCATCGACGCCGCCGTCGATTCCGCCAAGGCGTTCTTCGCGCTGCCGGTCGAGACCAAGAAGCAGTACGCCGGCGTCAAGGGTGGCGCGCGCGGCTATATCCCCTTCGGCGTCGAGACCGCCAAGGGCGCCGACCACTATGACCTGAAGGAATTCTGGCACATGGGCCGCGACCTGCCGCCCGGCCACCGGTTCCGCGCCCACATGGCCGACAATGTCTGGCCGGCCGAGATCCCGGCGTTCAAGCACGACGTCAGCTGGCTGTACAACAGCCTCGACGGCATGGGCGGCAAGGTGCTGGAAGCCATCGCCACCTACCTGAAACTGGAGCGCGACTTCTTCAAGCCGACGGTGCAGGACGGCAACTCGGTGCTGCGCCTGCTGCACTATCCGCCGATCCCCAAGGACGCCACCGGCGTGCGCGCCGGCGCCCACGGCGACATCAACACCATCACCCTGCTCTTGGGCGCCGAGGAAGGCGGCCTTGAGGTTCTGGACCGCGACGGCCAGTGGCTGCCGATCAACCCGCCTCCGGGCTGCCTGGTCATCAACATCGGCGACATGCTGGAGCGTCTGACCAACAACGTCCTGCCCTCGACGGTGCACCGCGTGGTGAACCCGCCGCCGGAACGTCGCGGCGTGCCGCGCTATTCGACGCCGTTCTTCCTGCATTTCGCGTCGGACTACGAGATCAAGACCCTGCCCAACTGCATCACGGCGCAGAACCCGGACCGCTATCCGGAGTCGATCACCGCCGACGAGTTCCTCCAGCAGCGCCTGCGCGAGATCAAGCTGGCCTGACGGTCATCCTCGCCGAGGACCATAAGCCCCGCCGGAGACGGCGGGGCTTTTCTATTTGGAGATCCGCAGGGACGAGATTTCCTGGGCGATCGCCTTGAACGACGTCTTCAGTTCCGAGCCGTTGGCGGGGAAGAAGGCCTTGGAGGTGTCCGAGGCGCAATTGGTCAGGAAGGTCCTGGCGGTGTTGTCCGACCCGACCGCGAAGCCGACCGTATAGAGCGTAATGTCGTTCGCGCTGTTCTTGATCGCCGTGCAGAGCGCCCGCGCTTGCGTGTAGGGATCGCCATTGGTGGCGTTACAATTGATGTGATCGTCGTCGCTGCCGCTGCCGCCTCCCGCGTCGGCGGCGATCACACCGTTGCAGTAGGGGGTGTTGAAGGCACCGTCGGTCATCATGATGACGACCTTCATCAGGTCTCGGCTCTTATAGGCGGCCGGACGCTGCGAGGCGTTGGGCCACATGTAGCCGAAGTTGGGCGCGACCATGTACCAACCCCAGGCCAAGCCGATCTGACCCGCCGTCGAGCCGCCGACCGTGTAGTTGTTGATTTGGGCCTTCAGCGCAGTCTTGTCGCTGGAAAGCGGCATGACGGTCGCGGACGGGCAAGGGTTCGACGACGAGGGGTAGTTCGTACCGACATAGGCGGTGCTGGGCGCCGCGTCTGTATAGGCTTGGCCGCCGATGCGTTCGCTGACGCAGGTGCTGATGTCGCGCACCTCATCCGTATAGTCGGCGCTCGTATAGGCGAGGCGTCGGCACCCCGGAACCGTGCTCTGTTCGCAGGTCGCCGTCCCGCCACTGGTGTAGGCAGTCGTGCCGAGACCCGCGACGCCGGTGTCGAACGTCGTGCTGGTGAGGCTGGTGATCGTGTGGGTCTGGCCGTTCAGCGACGTCGTCCCGCCGACACTCGCAAAGCTGATCTGGTCGCCGGTGATGAAGCCGTGCGCCGCACCTGTGGTGACGACCAAACTACAGTCCCTGGTCAGGCACTTTCGAACCGTGCCCCCGCTGGCGTAGTTCGAACTGTTGCGCGTATCGGCGCCGTCCAGCCAGAAGCGATTATTGTTGTCCTTGGTGACGGTATAGATTTGTCCGTTCAGCCACGACATGCTGTTGGAACCGCTGGCGTTGATCCCGGAGATGTAGACCCGGTCGCCCGTCGCGAGGCCATGGCCCGACGACGTCACGCGGGCCGATGACGCCTTGGTGATGGCGGTGATGTTTGTTCCGGTCGCGAGCCACTCGACATTGCTGATGTTGCGCACCGGGATCGGCCCCCGCGCCGCGTCGGCGTAGGTGTCGAGGTTTACGCCGGCGGCGTAAGGCACCAGCGCGATCTTCGAATAGAACGGCGTCTGGGTGTCTCGGACGATGATGTCGACAAGGTCCGCAGCGGCGACCTTGAGGTCGGCGATCCGCGTGCCGCCCATCGAACCGGTGATGTCGAGCACCAGCGCCACTTCCAGATTCTTGGACGAGCGCACGACTTCTGACGTCGCCGTGACCGTGAAGTCTCCGCTTTGCCACAGGTTGGCGATGATCGGCTTCAGCGTCGCGGTCACCGAGCCGATGATGCGGTTGTTGGTCCCGGCCGAGAAGGTGGCGTTCGAAGCGGTCAGTCCGAGATTCATGCCCGCGATCTCGGCCAGAAAGGCCGCGTCGCCCACCGTGTCGAGCTCGGCGTTCGTGGACGCCGTCGACCGGGCGGCCATCAGGGTCGCGGCGTCCAACGCATCCTGCATCTGGCGACGTTGAAGGCTTAGCCGGCCCACATCGATAAGCCCGAACAGCAGAACCGATAGCGGCAGGGCCAGCAGCGCGAACTGGATGGCGATCGCCCCGCGATCGTCGCGCCGCAGACGACGGGCGAAAGCAGCGACGCCCTCGCTCAGGCGTCGGAAGAAACGGCTCTGGGTCGGCATGGCTTGAACGGGACCTTATCTCTCGTCGTGACCTTCGCCGATGACGGTGAACAACTGGAAAATGCGTTTGATGAACGCCGCCCGCCCCGCTGGGCTTCGACTCTCGCGCGCCCAGCAGCTAAAGAGCGCCCATGCCGTTCACCGCCACCGTCCTGACCATGTTCCCCGAGGCCTTCCCCGGTCCGCTCGGCGTCTCGATGATCGGGACCGCTTGGAAGGAGCAGGACCTGTGGCGTTTGGAAACACTGGACATTCGCGCCTTTTCCAAGGATAAGCGCGGCTTCCTCGACGACACCCCTGCGGGTGGCGGCGCTGGAGCCGTGTTGAAAGCGGACGTTATCGCCTCTGCGCTGGACAGCCTGGAGGCCGATGGGCGGCCGCTTTTGTA